>NZ_CAXSQB010000013.1:19391-88518 GCF_964239415.1 Clostridium sp. ATCC BAA-442
CCCCCCCCCCCCCCCCCCCCCTCCGCTTTATTCGCTGCTTTATTTGCTTTCAGCGGGGGGCTTGGGCTTGTTGGGCTCCACCGAGTCAAACACGGCCTTGGCGGAGGCGCACAGGCCCGCCAGACCCTGGATCTCGGAGGGGATGATGATCTTGGTGGCCTTGCCGTCGGCGGCGGCCTGGAAGGCCTCCAGGGCCTTGATGCGCAGCACCGCCTCCTTGGGATCGGCCTCGTTGAGCAGCTTGATGGCCTCGGCGGTGGCCTGCTGGACCTTGAGGATGGCCTCGGCCTCGCCCTCGGCCTTCTTGATGGCGGCCTGCTTGGCGGCGTCGGCCCGGAGAATCATGGACTCCTTCTCGCCCTCGGCCACCAGGATCTGACTCTGGCGCTGGCCCTCGGCCCGGAGCACCGCCTCGCGCTTCTCCCGCTCGGCCTTCATCTGCTTCTCCATGGCGCTCTGTATGTCCGGAGGGGGCTGAATGTTCTTGACCTCTACCCGGTTGACCTTGATGCCCCAGGGGTCGGTGGCCTCGTCCAGCAGGGCGCGCATCTGGGAGTTGATGGTGTCGCGGCTGGTGAGGGTCTGCTCCAGATCCATGTCGCCGATGATGTTGCGCATGGTGGTGACGCTCAGGTTCTCAATGGCGGACATGGGCCGCTCCACCCCGTAGGCGTAGAGCTTAGGGTCGGTGATCTGGAAGTAGAGAACCGTGTCGATCTGCATGGTGACGTTGTCCTTGGTGATGACGGGCTGGGGCGGGAAGTCCACCACCTGCTCCTTGAGGGAAACCACCTTTGCCACCCGCTCCAGGAACGGAACCTTGAAGTGGATGCCCACGCCCCAGACGGAGTGGAAGGCGCCCAGCCGCTCGATGACGTAGGCCTTGGACTGCTGCACCACCTTCAGGTTTGTGGCCAGCACCAGAATGAGCACGACGACCAGGATAATGATGATAATGGGGATAAACGGCATGCGGGATTCCTCCTTTTTCTCTTCCTCGGTTTGGAATTACCGCCCCGGCGTAGGGACGGGCAGGGGGGACACGATGACCTTGACGCCCTCGATGCGGAGTACCCTGACCCGGGAGCCGGCGGGGATGGCGGGGCAGCCCTCCTCGGTGCGGGCGGTCCAGGGGGCGCCGTTCACGGTGATCTGGCCCTGGGCCTTCAGGTTGTCGATGGCCTGGGTGACCACACCTTCGGCACCAATGACCCGGTCGGCGTTGGTGCTCACCCGGCGGGGGTCGGCGTACTTTTTGGCCAGGGGGCGGATGATGACCAGGCACAGGAAGGACACCGCCAGGAATACGGCGAACTGCACCCAGATGTTGCCCACAAAGAAGGACGTGAGCAGGGCGCACAGGGAGCCTACCGCAAACCACAGGGAAACCAGCCCCACCGTGGCGGCCTCCAACGCCAGAAGGGCGACGAGGGCGGCGAGCCAGCAGATGCTTGGTATGGGCATGGGCACTCCTCCTTTCGAAATACTACTGCTATCCTAGCACAACTCGGAGAAAAAGGGAAGCAAATTCGCTTTCCAGATTTGCCAAGCAGAGAAAAATAAGGTATACTGCTGTCTAAGAACGAGAACGGAGCGAGGCGATGGACATGAGAGAGCTGGAATTGCTGGTCCCCACCCTGTTCGGGCTGGAGGGGCTGTGCGCTGAGGAGCTGCGGCGGCTGAAGCTGCCGGAGGTGGCGGCGGAGAACGGGCGGGTGCGGTGCAAGGCCGCCCCGGCGGATATCCCACGGGTGAACCTGAACCTGCGCACCGGCGAGCGGGTGCTGCTGGTGGTGGGCCGCTACCGGGCCGCCGACTTTGAGGCGCTGTTTGAGGGCTGCCGCGCCCTGCCCTGGGAGGAATTTATCCCCCGGGAGGGGGCCTTCCCGGTGAAGGGGCACTCCCTCAACTCCCAGCTCCACGCGGTGCCCGCCTGCCAGGCCGTGCTGAAAAAGGCGGCCGCTGCCCGGCTGGGGGAGAAGTACGGGCTGGAAACCCTGCCGGAGAGCGGGGCGCTGTATCAGATCCAGTTCTCCATCATGCGGGACGAGGTCACCCTGATGCTGGACACCACCGGGGTCGGGCTCCACAAGCGGGGCTACCGGGCGGTGGGGGTGGCCGCCCCCCTGCGGGAGACGCTGGCCGCCGCCATGGTGCTCCTCTCCCGCTACCGGGGGAGGGACCCCTTCTGCGACCCCTTCTGCGGCTCGGGCACCATCGCCATCGAGGCGGCCCTCATCGCCAAAAACCGGGCGCCGGGCCTCAACCGGGCCTTTTCCGCCCAGAAGTGGCGTTGGCTGGACAGCGGGCTGTGGCTCCAGGCCGCCGACGAGGCCATGGACGGCGAGTACGACGGGGCATACGACATCTGGGGCGGGGACATCGACCCCAAGGCGGTGGCCATCGCCCGGGCCAACGCGGAGAAGGCGGATGTGGAGGACGCGGTGCGCTTCGAGGTGGCGGACGCCGCCGCCTTCCGCCGGGACGCGCCCTATGGCCGGGTGGTCACCAACCCGCCCTATGGGGAGCGCATCCTGGAGAAGCGGGAGGCGGAGGAGCTTTACCGGGCTTTCGGCCGGGCGGTGTGCACGCTGCCGGAGGGGTGGCGGGTGAGCGTGCTCTCCTCCCACACGGAGTTCGAGCGCACCTTTGGCCGTACCGCAGACAAGAAGCGTAAGCTGTATAACGGCATGCTCAAGTGCGACCTGTTCCAGTACGGAAGATAGGAGGAGGGGATTGATATGAGGCGAGGAAAGGGAAAGCGCGCCCTGGCGGGGCTGCTGGCCGCGGCCCTGTGCGCGGGATTGTTTTTCCTCCCGGCCTCCGCCGCGCCGGAGGGGGCCACGGTATGGGGCTACAGCGAGGGGCTGGCCCAGTGCGAGCTGGCCGGAAAGTGGGGCTATGTGGACGCTGGCCGGAATGTGGTCATCCCTCTCCAGTACGACAGCATCGTGTCCTTCCAGCTCGGCATCGCGGCGGTCAACCTCAACGGCAAGCTCGGGGTGATCCGGCAGGATGGGCGGTATCTCATCCAGCCGGAGTACGACACCCTTCTCCCCATTGACTGCGGGCTCTATATCGCCCAAAAGGGGGGCGGCTGGGGCGTGGTCAGCATACTCCCCTTCCCGGACGGGGCGGGGAGCACCACCAATGTGCTCTATGAGCTGAGCTATGACCAGGTGCAGGTGGCCGAGCAGGGCGGAACTCAGGTGCTCACCCTCACCAAAGGGAGCACCGTCACCAAAATCCCGGTCTATGACCTGCCCGGCATCCTGGCGGCCAAGGGGGTGCCCTCCGCCAAGTTCCCCCTCACCCGGGGCAAGTTGCCCTCCTTCTCCGATGTGTCCCCCCGGGACTGGTTCGCCCTCTGGGTGGACATCGCCTACAATGTGGGGCTCACCTCCGGCGTGGGGAAGAACCGTTATGCGCCCAATCAGACCTTGACCGTGGCGGAGGCCCTCAAGCTGGCGGCCACGATTGAGAGCCGCTACCAGGGGGACGACTTTCATCTGAGCACCGAAGGCGGACCGTACTGGTATGTGCCGGCGGTAGATTACTGCCTGGCCAGCGGCATGATTCAAAAGGGGGACTTTACCGAGCGGGATTACGGACGGGCTGTCACCCGGCGGGAGGCAGCGGAGCTCTTTGCCGCCACCAGTCTGGCCAAGGCCATGCCGGAACTCAACTCTCTGGCCCGGGTGAAGGCGTCGGTGCCCGACATCCGCAGCGGCGATGAGGGGGCGGAGGCCATCTACAGCCTCTACGCCAAGGGAATCCTGTCCGGGGTGGACAGCCGGCTGACCTTCCAGCCGGAGGGCACCTTCACCCGGGCGGAGGCGGCAGCCATTGTCTCCCGCATGGCCCGCACCGAGCAGCGCCTGCTCCTGTGGAGCTGACCAACGGATAAGGAGGATGGGCCCTGTGAGGCACCTGTTCTTAATCAACCCCCACGCGGGAAAATACGACCGCACCCAGGAGATGCGGGAGAAGCTCCGCACTGCCTTGGCCGGGCGAGACGAGCCATGGGAGGCGGCGGTCACCCAATACCCCGGCCACGGGGCCGAGCTGGCCCGGGCGGCGGCGGAGAGGGGGGAGCCGGTGCGCATCTATGCCTGCGGCGGCGACGGCACCCTTAACGAGGCTGTTGCCGGAGCCGCAGGCTTCGGCAACGCCGCTGTGACCCACTACCCCATGGGTTCGGGCAACGATTTTCTGCGGATGTTCGGCCCGGATGCCTGCCGCTTTTACGATCTCCGGGCTCTGCTGGACGCGCCCCAGGCGCCGGTGGATCTCATTGAGTGCAACGGGCGGCTGGCCCTCAATGTCTGCTCGGTGGGGTTCGACGCCCGCATCGGTTTTGGTGCGGCAGACTTCAAGAAGCTGCCCCTGGTGAGCGGGCCGCTGGCCTACCAGCTCTCCGCCGTGCGCACCATTGTCCAGGGGATTCACCGGCCTTACCGGGTGACCATCGACGGGGAGCGCCTGCCGGGGGAGGCGTTTACCCTCATTTGCGCCTGCAACGGCCGCTACTATGGCGGGGGCTTTAACCCCTGCCCCGACGCCGTGCCCGACGACGGCCTGCTGGACTTTGTAGTGGTGCCGGCTGTCTCCAGGCTGACCATTCTGACGCTGATCGGCAAGTACGCCAAGGGGGGCGCCGGGGATATCCCGCGGATCCTTCTGCGCCGCGGCCGGGAGATGCACGTCGCCTGTGACAAGGCCGAACGGGTTAATCTGGACGGCGAGGAGCTGGTGGATTCTGAGCTCTCTGTCCGTGTGTCTGCTAAAAAAGTAAACTTTTTCTTTCCCGAAGGAACCCATTGGATTCCGGAGAAACGGGTGCGAAATTAGAAAACCGAAGAGAGCGGGAGAAAAAAGAAGATCTGAACAGGTTTTGAATGTTAAATTGAAATAGGAACCGCGCGGAATGGAAATTTAACAGATTATTTAAAAATTAAGACTTGCGGAATCCGTCAAGTGAGGTTATTATTATAGGCAGGTTAGCACTCCGGCAAAATGAGTGCTAACCTGCTGAATTGGTTTACAAGAAAAATGAATGATACATGAAGGAGGAACCCCTTATGAAACTCAAGCCCCTTGCAGACCGTGTGGTTATCAAGCTGGTCGAAGCGGAGGAGAAGACCAAGAGCGGCATCATCCTGACCGGCGCCGCCAAGGAGAAGCCCGAGGTGGCCGAGGTCATCGAGGTCGGCCCCGGCGGCGTGGTGGACGGCAAGGAGATCACCATGACCGTCAAGAAGGGCGACAAGGTCATCACCAGCAAGTACTCCGGCACCGAGGTCAAGGTGGACGGAGAGGAGTACACTATCGTCCGTCAGGGCGACATTCTGGCGATCGTAGAATAACCCAGCGGAACGGCGGGATAAGCCGTCCACCTGGGGCCGCGCCTGCGGCGGGGCGGCGCGATAAGCGCCGGAGGCCGACGGAATTCATTTTCGGCGGCCGCAGATGAAATCCCCGGGGGTCCCCGCGAAATTCTGTTTCCTCGCCATTGTGGAGTAATTTTCCGTGTAGGGGCGCACAGTGTGCGCCCGCTCTCTGGAACAAGAAATCTTCCGGGTGAGTTCCACCCGACTCAAATTGGAGGTAATACGTTATGGCTAAGATTATCTGCTACGGCGAGGAAGCCCGTCACGCGCTGGAGCGCGGCGTCAACCAGCTCGCCGATACCGTGAAGATCACCATGGGTCCCAAGGGCCGCAATGTGGTGCTGGACAAGAAGTTCGGTGCCCCCCTGATCACCAACGACGGCGTGACCATCGCCAAGGAGATTGAGCTGGACGACCCGTTTGAGAACATGGGCGCTCAGCTGGTGAAGGAGGTCTCCACCAAGACCAACGATGTGGCCGGCGACGGCACCACCACCGCAACCCTGCTGGCCCAGGCCATCATCCGCGAGGGTCTGAAGAACCTGGCCGCCGGCGCCAACCCCATGGTCATGAAGAAGGGCATCGCCAAGGCCACCACCGCCGCGGTGGAGGCCATTAAGGCCAACTCCAAGAAGGTCAACGGTTCCGCCGACATCGCCCGCGTGGGCACCGTGTCCTCCAGCGACGAGACCGTGGGCAAGCTGATCGCCGAGGCCATGGAGAAGGTCTCCCACGACGGCGTCATCACCGTGGAGGAGTCCAAGACCGCCGAGACCTATTCCGAGGTGGTTGAGGGCATGCAGTTTGACCGGGGCTATATCACCCCCTATATGGTCACCGACACTGAGAAGATGGAGGCCGTTCTGGACGACGCCCTGATTCTCATTACCGACAAGAAGATCTCCAACATTCAGGAGCTGCTGCCCATCCTGGAGCAGGTGGTGCAGTCCGGCAAGAAGCTGCTGGTCATCGCCGAGGACGTGGAGGGCGAGGCCCTGTCCACCCTGATTGTCAACAAGCTGCGCGGCACCCTGAATGTGGTGTGCGTCAAGGCCCCCGGCTTTGGCGACCGCCGCAAGGAGATGCTGGAGGATATCGCCGTGCTGACCGGCGGCACCGTCATCACCTCCGACATGGGCTATGAGCTCAAGGAGGCCACCATGGACATGCTGGGCCGCGCCCGCCAGGTGAAGGTCTCCAAGGAGAACACCATCATCGTGGACGGCGCCGGCTCCGCCGACGCCATCAAGGCCCGCGTCAACCAGATCAAGAGCCAGATCGAGACTACCACCTCCGACTACGACCGCGAGAAGCTCCAGGAGCGCCTGGCCAAGATGGCCGGCGGCGTGGCGATCATCCGTGTGGGCGCCGCCACCGAGGTAGAGATGAAGGAGAAGAAGCTCCGCATCGAGGACGCCCTGAACGCTACCCGCGCCGCTGTGGAAGAGGGCATCGTGGCCGGCGGCGGCACCGCCTATGTCAACGCCATCGCCTCCGTGGAGAAGCTGCTGGCCGAGACCGAGGGCGACGAGAAGACCGGTGTGTCCATCATTGCCAAGGCCCTGACCGAGCCCATGCGCCAGATTGCCACCAACGCCGGCATCGACGGCTCCGTGGTGCTGGAGAATGTGAAGAAGGCCGACAAGGTGGGCTATGGCTTCGATGCCTATAATGAGACCTATGTGGACATGATCTCCGCCGGTATCGTCGATCCCACCAAGGTGACCCGCTCCGCTTTGGAGAATGCGGCCTCCATCGCCGCCACCCTGCTGACCACCGAGTCCCTGGTGGCCGACAAGCCCCAGCCCCCCGCTCCGGCTGCTCCGGCTGCCCCCGATATGGGCGGCATGTACTGAGCCAGAGAGAAAAAAGGCCCGGAACCGATTTGGTTCCGGGCCTTTTTGCAGGGCTGTGGCCTGTCGACGGGGCTAAAAAGAGCTGCTGCTTCCGGCATACGAAAAGCATAGGAATACGAAGGCACCCCCGGAGCCGTTGGACTCCGGGGGTGCCTGGTGTGTAGGGGGAGATCAATCAGGCCGCGGCCTGGGCGGCAGCGGGGATCAACTGTGCCTGGAAGAAAGCGGCGGTGGCGTCCACCGTCTGATAGAGGGCAGTGAAATCGCCAGAGAACACGTTGTAGGTGTGGTCGCAGTTATCCACCAGCAGCAACTGGCTGTCGGCGTTAGCGGCGGCCTTCACAATCTTCTCGGCGTTATCGGGGGTGACGGTAGTATCGTCCTTGCCGTTGATGGCCAGAATGGGGGCCTTGATGTCAGCAGTTACCTTCAGAATGTTGGTTTCGGCCACCTCCTGGAACCAGCGCTCACCCAGCTCCAAGGGCTCCCGCCAGTCAAAGGTCATCGTATAAAAGCCCTCTTTCTTGGCCTGGGCATAGGCATCCTCAAAGCTGGTACCCGCAAACAGGGAGGCGCCGTTCAGCTCCAGGGCGCCGGACCAGGTGACAACAGCCTGGAAGGTGTCGGGGTGGGCCTCTGCGGCCAGCAGGGCGTCGGTTCCGCCCTGGCTCCAGCCCATGACGCCCAGGTTCCCGCCGTCCACAGTCTCCAGGCCGGCCAGGTAGTCTGCGGCGGCCTTGGCGTCAATGACGGCGGAGGTGTAGTTGTAATCCCGGTAGCTGGCGGTGGAGTCGCCGTTTCCCATGAAGTCGATGCGCAGGGTGGCGATGCCGTCGGCGGCCATACGGGGGGCGGCCAGGGCGTAACCCATGCCGGCTTCGTCCCGGTTGGAGCCGGTGCCGTGGAGCATCACCACGCCGGGGACCTTCGCGTCCTTGGAGGCGGAGACGGGCAGGGTCAGGGTGGCGGGAATCTCATGGGCAGGGATCCCGTCCTGGGCGGCTACAGGGATGGAAACCACGGTCTCCACATAGGTGGGCTTGAGGACGCTGAAGTTCTTGAGCACCTGGGCAAACTCAGCGCGGGTGAGCTGGCCGTTGGGGTTCAGATTGCCCTTCTGGTCACCGGTCATCACCTTGCCATAATAGCAGAAGGTCATGCCCTCCAGATCGGCGGCGGGGATGGAGTCGTAGTCGGGAGCCTCCTTCATAGCCATGCCGGAGGTGTCCACGGTAATACCCTTGTAGGAGGCGTAATCGGCGATAATAGTGGCGATACCGGAACGGGTGATTACGGTGTCGGTGCCGTACTCAGTGCCCTCAAACAGGCCGGCGGAGGCGGCCCAGTTAATGGCGTTGGCGTACCACTCGCCCTCGGTGCCGGTCACAGTGGTCTTTTCAACCGCGGGCTTACCCTCCATGTTATAGAGGGTCTGGTACACGGTGGCGCGGGTGACGGTGCCGGTGGGCTCAAAGCCCTTGTTGGTGCCGTTCATGATGCCATTGTCCAAGGCATACACGGCGGCGTTGTAGTACCAGGAGCCGGTCTCCAGATCGGCGGGATAGTTGGCGGGCTCGTCCACAATGGTGATGCGGCCGGCGGGCTCGCCGTACTGCTCGGCGGTGATGGTGCCGTCCAGCTCCTCAGTGGTGTAGTTGATCAGGGCGTCCTCCAGGGACACGCCCACATCCTTCCAGCCGCCGGCGGTCTTGAACACGCCGTAGGTGTCGCCGCCCTTGGCGGTGAAGTCGTTGGTGGCGATGGTGTAGGTGGCGGCGGGATCAAAGGCCTCGCCGTTCACCGTGGAGATGGTGACGCGGCTGCCGGGATTGGCAGGAGCGTAGTAGGTAGAGTTGGCGTATTGAGTGCCGTTCACATAGGGAACGCCGGTGTTGAGGGTGAACTCAATGCCGGACACCTGGGGGAAGGCGCCGATGGCCTCGGGGGTGGTGCAGGTAGCGGCCTCCAGGGCCTCCAGAAGCTGGGCGCCGGTCACGTCGATGGTGGCCACGGTGTTGCCGAAGGGGAAGACGGCCAGCAGGCTCTTCTTGGAAATGTCGCCCTTGGCCAGAGCCTCGCGGATGCCGCCGCCGTTGGTCAGCGCGGCGTCCACGTTCTCCTCGCCCAGAGTCTGGCGGGCCTGCCACAGGATGGCGTCGGCGGCAAAGTCGCCCAGGTTGGTCTCAGTGGTGCGGACGCCCTCGCCCTCGGGGAAGGTCATCTCGGCCTTGGTAACAGGATCGGTGGCCGCGCCGCCGGAGCGGGAGCCGTTCAGATCCACCTCGGTGGTGGCGATCTTCTCGCCGTAGACTTTATCAACGGCGGTGTTGCGGTCGTCCACCAGCTTGGCCACATCGGCGTCGGTCTTGGTGTAGGAGGCGGCGGGAACCAGCTCGTCGGTCAGGGTGCCGGTCTCCTGATCGTAGATCACCACGCCCACGTTGGCCAGAGCGGTGCCGGTGGAGACGATCTTGGCGCCGTTGACCACGTTGGTATCGCCTACCTTGGCAATGATATCGGCAGTGGTGGAGTGGCTGTGGCCGTCGATGAACAGGTCAATGCCATCCACGTGCTCGCACACGTCGATGGAGCGGTTGCCGATGCTCTCGTCATCGATGCCCAGGTGGCCCAGGCAGACAATCAGATCGGCGCCGGCCTTGTTCAGCTCATCGACCTGAGCCTGGGCGACGGCGTACAGCTTGTCGGTCTGGGGGAAGGTGATGCCGGGCATCTTGGAGGCGTCGGCCTTGGTCAGGGTCTCGGGGGTGGCCAGGCCGAACACGCCCACCTTCACGCCGCCGATCTCAAAGATCTTGTTGGAGTCGAAGACAGTCTTGCCGTCGGCCTCAGTGGTCATGTCGGCGCACAGGATGGGGAAGTCGGCATCCTTGGCCAGGGCCTTGAGGTTGTCGATGCCGAAGTCCAGCTCATGGTTGCCCACGGTCATGGCATCATAACCGGCGGCGTTCATGAACTCGATGGCGCTCTTGCCCTGGTCGGCGCTCACCAGGGGCTTGCCCATGATGGAGTCGCCGGCAGAGACCAGCAGCACATCGGCGCCAGCGGCCTCGAAGTCCTTCTTCAGCTGGGCCACACCGGCCATGCCGAAGGAAGTGCCCTCCTCGTCCAGATCCGCGCCGTGGGTGTCGTTGGTATGGAGAATAACAACCTTACCATCGACATCGGGAATGACATAGGGGGTTGCGGTTTCTTCCTCTGCGGCAAAGGCGGCCCCGAACAGGGAGCACACCATAGCCAGCACGAGGAACAGGGACAGGAATTTGCTTGCGGGTTTTCTCATAGAAAACATTCCACCTTTCCTCATTGCCTTTCCCTATGAAAGGCGTTTTTTGGGGCATCCTAATGGTAACAAACTGGAAACAAAAATACAAGGTGGCGGAGAAAAAAAGTGTGCAAAAAGCACACGAATCTTATGAGCCCGCTGCTCAAAAGATTCGTGTAGGAAATAATTTATTTTTCAGCCCAGTTGCCGGTGGCCTCCGCCTTCAGATAGGCGTTGATGAAGCCGTCCAGCTCGCCGTCCATCACGGCGTTGATGTTGCTGGTCTCATAGCCGGTACGGTTGTCCTTTACCAACTGGTAGGGCATAAACACGTAAGAACGGATCTGGCTGCCCCACTCGATCTTGAGCTGTACACCCTTGATGTCGGAGATCTTCTCCGCGTGGGCCTGCATCTGAAGCTCCACCAGCTTGGAGCGCAGCATCCGCATACAGGTGTCCCGGTTCTGAAACTGGCTGCGCTCGGTCTGACAGGAAACCACAATGCCGGTGGGCTTGTGGATCAGGCGGACAGCGGAAGAGGTCTTGTTGATGTGCTGGCCGCCGGCACCGGAGGAGCGGAACACCTGCATCTCGACATCCTCCGGGCGGATGTCCACCTCTACATCGTCGGGAATCTCCGGCATGACCTCCAGCGCGGCGAAGGAGGTCTGACGCCGGGCGTTGGCGTCAAAGGGGGAGACCCGGACCAGCCGGTGCACGCCGTGCTCACTCTTGAGGTGGCCGTAGGCATTCTCACCCTCGATGGAAATGGTGGCGCTCTTGAGGCCGGCCTCGTCGCCGTCCAGGTAGTCCAGCGTCTTGCACACGTAGCCGTGGCGCTCCGCCCAGCGGGTGTACATGCGGAAGAGCATCTGCGCCCAGTCCTGGGCCTCGGTGCCGCCCGCGCCGGCGTGAAAGGTGAGGATGGCATTGGAGCCGTCATACTCGCCGGTGAGCAGAGTGGACAGCTTGGCCTCCTCTATCTCGGCCTCCAGCTTGGCGAAGCCCTCCTCCACTTCGGGAACCAGAGTCTCGTCCTCGGCCTCGTTGCCCAACTCGCACAGGGTCATCAGGTCGTCCCACTGGGTCTTGCGCTTTTGCTGGCCCTCAATCTTGTCCCGTAGCTGCTTGACCCGCTGCTGCACCTTTTGGGCCTTCTCCAGGTTGTCCCAAAAGCCGTCGGAAGCGCTCTCCGACTCCAGCATCTCCACCTCCCGGATGGCCGTCTCCAGGCCCAAGGCCTGGTCCAGCTCGTCCAGCTCCGGGCGCAGATTGTTGAGCTTTACCTTGTATTCATCAAACTGAAGCATGTAAAACCACACTCATTTCCATAAAATAGCCCTCATATTATATCCAAAAGAGTGGAAATTGTAAAGAGAGTGGCAGGAAAAAACCGCCCGAGGGCGGGCGGTTTTATCGCTCACTGACCATCCAGCCGGGATCGGCGCGGAAAATCAGGTCATCTATGTCTTCCTTTGGCTCGGTGCGCAGAATGGTTTCGTCCTGCTGCGTGTGTTGCATGGGGATACCTCCTTCGTAAGTCGTGTACATATCAGTATATGCCGGAGGGAGGGAAAGATGTGTACGATTCCTGTCGGGCGGCTTTTTAAAAATAAGGGTTGACAAGAGGCTTTGGCTGTGGTATTCTAATTGAGCACTTAAAAGCAAGAGACTGGAGCCCTCCACGCCGGAGTGGCGGAATTGGCAGACGCCCGGGACTTAAAATCCCGTGGGAGGAATCCCGTGCCGGTTCGACCCCGGTCTCCGGCACCATATCGCGGGGTAGAGCAGCTTGGTAGCTCGTCGGGCTCATAACCCGGAGGTCGGTGGTTCAAATCCATCCCCCGCAACCATAAGAAACCCTGTAGCCGCAACGGTTACAGGGTTTTCTTTTTATTTCCAGATGGTAGCCCGAGCGGGCGTTTGGCGCACATTTGGCGCACAGTGTCACCCGCTGGCCTTTTTCTGTGCAGGTCTGAGCATCACGTCGGCAAGGCACTCGCTGGCCTGCTCGTCTGCCTGCCGGATGATGTGGGAATAGATGTCGGTGGTGGTGCTCACCTTCGCGTGGCCCAGGCGCTTGGAGACGGCCACCACGTCCTTCCCCTCGCTGATCAGGATGGAAGCCATTGTGTGCCGGAACGCATGGGGGTTGATGTGGGGAAGGTCGTGTCGCATGGAGAACTTGCGCAGCCACGCCGTTATGCTGTCCGGGATCATCGGCTCCCCGTTGTCCTTCACGAACAGGAAATCGGTGTCGTGCCAGCGGTCGCCGTTCTTTAGGCGCTGCTCCAGATACCAGCCGCGATATTGCTTCAATAGGTTCATGGTTTCGGCCGGCAGCTTAATGAAGCGGACGGTGCTTGTTTTGGTGGTGTCCTCGTATATGCCCCGCTTGGGAGAGTACAACAGATTGGTGTCAATGCGGATCTGGCTGTTGCCAAAGTCTACCCGGCTCCACCGAAGTCCCATGACTTCACCCCGGCGACACCCTGTTATGAGGAGAAGGTGGGTGATTACCTTCCACTTCAAGGGCTCACGCTCCAGGGCCTCCCGGATGCGGATAACGTCCTCCACCTGGAAGTAATTCACTTCCTTTGCTGTGGTCTTTGGCGGCGTGGCCTTTGCCGCTGCATTGTATGGCACCAGCATTTCCCGCTCGGCCTGGGCCAGTATAGTGCGGATCAGCCGGTGGTGCTCCAGGATTGTCTTGCTGGACAGGCTGGAGCTTTCTTTTTCCACCTGGAACAGCTTGCCCACATCCTGCCCCAACACTCGGGCGATTGCCTGAGCGGTGGGCAGTTCAATCCGCTTTCCCTGACAGGCTGCCGTGATGGTGGTGGCGGCTACCCCTGCCGCTTCTGCGGCCTTTGCCCGGCTCAACCCCTGCTTTTTGAGCATAGCCGAGAGGTCAACAACCGTGTGGGCCTTGTCAGCTCTGCGGCTTACCCCTTCTTCCCCCAGGGCTTTATAAAAGGTGTTGAGGTGCTGCGGGCGGAGGTCTACCAGCTTTATATGGCCGATTGCCGGTATAATGCGCTCCATCAACTCCCCATACCGTTCCAGGGTGCGGTATTTATCCCCGGCCCGCTCCTTCAGCTCCAACACATACTTTGCATACTCGGCGAAGGTCTGGCGGTTGTCGGCCTGGAAACCCAGCTCGATTTCCCGCTCGAACTCAAACGCTACCCGCTGCACTTCCTTCTCCATTTGCCGTTCTGTCATGGGGCGCTCTGGTGTCCAGGTCTTATAATGCCGGATCTGCTTCCCTGTCATATCCCGGCCCTTTGCAACGGTGATCTTGAAGCTGACTCCGGTCTTGCCGTCTATCCGCTTGATATTTGCCATAGAATCCTCCTTGTCCACCCGCGCCCGGTATGGTACAATAAGGGCGCGGTTTTGATTCTTCTGTTGGGTCTGAATCGCTCTTGCCGCCTCTGGTGTTCACAGCACCGGGGGCGGTCTTTTTTTATCAGTCACTTGCAAAGTCAATACCATTGACCTCGTGCTGGGGGCGCATCCGAATTTCGGACGCGCTATTGACCACTAGGCCCACATTGGGCTTAGTATGAATCACCCCGCGTTGGGGACGCCAGGAGGAGGGCCCAACTTTGGGCTCTCCTATTTTTGACAGCGCAATTTTGCGCTGCCACCCGAGCGGGCGAAAATCCATTTTTGGATTCTCGCATCTAATTGCAAAAGGTTCAATAGGTTCAAAAGGTCGGTCTTGCTCATGAAATGGGGGGCTTTTGCAATTATTGAACCTTTTGCAATTTGGGGTTTATCTCAAAAACGCGAAGTTACCCATAGTTACCTCGTGGCCCGCACCCTGCACTGTGGGCCTCCCTGCTCCAGGGATACCGCCGTGAAGTGCGATGCAAGGGGGAGGTGAAACGCCGCACCCCGCCAGCTATCCCCCCTCTGTGGCCTCACCGGCGGCCCCAGGAGCCGCGTTATCCCGCTCCATAGTCTCGTCTATGGCCCGGTTGATAAAGCCCGTGGTGCTCTCTCCCTGGGCCTCTGCGTGGGCCTGGACAGCGCTTCGCCGCTCCGGGGTCATTCTGACCTTGATTTCCACAAACTTCTCCATGTACTTTCTCTTTGCTCTTTTTTGCGCTTCTGTTGTGCGAGGCTTTTCTTCGCTCACTTTCCTTCCTCCTTTCCGGGGGTGCGGGAAATTTCCGGCACCCCTCCCATCATGCCAGCATTATAGCACAAAAAACAATATCCGACCAGATATAAAACAAACAAATATACGACCCTATATTTGTTAAGTATGCGCATTGATATATCCGACCCCATATGTTATAATTCATACTGTCAAGAGGGACAGGGCCCCGGCGGTCGACAGCCACCGAAAGCGGATAGGGCGTACTCATGAGGACACCGGGATGCTTCCAACAAGGAGCAAGTGTTATCCGGGGGCCAACACCTTAGACACGAACCTTGACAACCGAATATCCGACACCGTATAATCAGGACAAGGGGTGATAAAGATGGTAGACAAGGAGCTGCTGGAGGCCATCGGCCAGATGATGGATGCTAAACTAGCCCAGCAACGGAAAGAAATCATGCAGGATGTGAAGGCCCTGCTTGACACGGATGTTCAAACTAGGTTCAATCTGCTGGCGGAAGATCTCGACATTTTGAAGGAGAAATTACCGGGGGCAGAAGATCTGGATGCAATGCAAGAACAGCTTGACCTACACTATGCCATGCTCAAAAAGCACACCCGTGAAATATCTGACTTAAAGAAAGCCAACTAAACAGTACATACCAGACGGTGCCGGATATTCGGTGCCGTCTGTTTTATTTTGCAAGGAGGTCAACAGCATGAGCACTACTGAACTGGAAATGAAGATCCGGGAGCTGCGCCAGCTCCAGCAGTTGATTGAGGAAGCCCAGACAGAGGCCGAGGGCATCCGGGATGTTATCAAGGCCCACATGGGCGAGCGGGAGGAACTGCGGGCGGGGGAGTATAAAATCACCTGGAAGCCCGTCACATCCTCCAGGCTGGATGCCGCGGCCCTGAGAGCGGCCTTGCCGGAGGTGGCGGCCCGCTTCACCCGCACCAGCACCGCCCGCCGCTTCTGCGTAGCCTGAGGGAGGTGTGGGCCATAATGGAACGTGAATACTGCGCGGCGTGGCCGCAGGAGCTTAAAGAGGCGGAGCAGCGGCGCTACCGGGCCGCCTGCCGGGTGAAGATGCTGGAGGCCCAGCTTGACCGCATCGGCCCCGAGGAGTTCGACCGGCTCATGGAGCAGATCGAGACGGCGCAGGCAGAGGTCTACGAGGCCGGGGACGATGTTCTGCGGCTGAAATGGAAGTTCTACAACGGCGCCGAATGGCAATAAGAAAGGCCCCTTGCATCAACGCCGACCAAAGCCAGATGCAAGAGGCCCACACACAGGCCCAGGGGGCCCGGTATCTATAGTGTACCACGGCCCCCTCCAGATTTCAAGATGGAGGAGATACCAATGGAGACAATACACACCGGGGCGGCCGCGATTACCTTCCCCACCACGCCGGAGGCGTTTATAGCCTACCAGGAGCAGCTTGCCGGCCGAAAGTTGGCAGAGCACGAGCGGGAGGTCACAGCCGCCTGGGTGGAGGTATTCAATCATGCTCATACGAAGGGGCTGTGCCGGGACAGTGGGGCGCTTGACGATTCCCTCTCGGCCCTGGACGAGCTGGCCGGACAGCAGGAGGCCGGTTCTGCCGTACATAGGTTTCTCCGGACGGCCCATCTGTGGATTTTTGTCGCCTGGAAACAAGGAGCAGAAAGGAGCATTTCAAAATGACTGACATTATAACCGCGCTGTACCACGCCGCCAGCAGCGAGGAGCCGGACACGATGGACGGCCCCAGCCTGTGCGACTACTACCAGCGCAGGGAGGAGACAGAGCAAACCCGCCGCGCCCTGGTGGACGCTGTGGGCGACGAGGTGGATGTGGACAGCTACGGGGTAGCTATAGAGTGCCAGGGCTTTGTAAACGGCTTCAAGCTGGCCCTGGGGCTGTGTATGGGGGTGTGCTGCTGTGGATAGCCTGCTGGTCATGTTTGAGGCTTGCACCGACAGCCACGCTTATATGCGCCTGGACAGCGAACAGGAGGCCGCCGCCGCGGTGCTCTCCATCATGGGGGATAACCCGGAGCTGGAGGAGCTGGTCAACGCCCACACCTACACGGCGAAACAGGAGGGGTTCGTCAACGGCTGGGCTTGGGCACAGGCTACAGCGCGGGAGTGCTTGGCCCTTCGGGAATTGCCTGTGCTGGTAGAGAACTACGGCCCTGGCCGAAGGTGCGGAACTTGCGGGTGGTTCGTGCAGCACTACCGATATACCGGGGCCTACCCCTGGTTTGCTGTGGTGGGGTGTGGGCATTGTACCGACCCGGAGACAAAAAAGAGCCTCACACGTAATCCGGTTTGGCGTGGGTGTGAGCATTGGAGGCCCAGCGGCTGAGTGCTGCCGGGCTCTCCTTTTATGGCCTCGGATTTCTCAATTCTTCTCTGTTCGCTCTCTGTTCCGCTCTTTTTCATGTGTTCAAAAATGTGCGATTTCTCTAGCTTCGCTCGGGGTTTGTTTGGAGTTCATTCCCTTTTTAGGGCCTCCGAAATCTCCGGATCTTCCCGGCTTACTCACGGCTTTACCGGTACGCCCGCAGCACTTGGGATACCCTGGGATGCCGCAGCGCCCGCATGGCTGCCGCCTCCAGCTTGCGCACCTCCTTCTCCGGTGTGCCGGTGGCTGTGGCTATCTCCGCCACGGTCTGGCCCCGGTAGTAGCGCCGCCGCACCACCTCCCGCTGCTCCGCCGGGAGTGCGCCCAGGGCGTGGCCGAGGATGCCGTGGAGCTGCTGGTGGTCACTGTGGGCCTCTGCCTCCTCGATAGCGGCGGCCCCCGCCGGATCTTCCACCACGGCCTCCAGGGTATCCGCGTCCGGGTCGTCGTTTAGTGGAGCGTCCAGACTGAGGGCCCGGTCGAGCGGGTCGAGGCGGTCGCGCTGTGTACGCCGCCCTGTGGCCGCTGTAAACGCCGCTTTGAGCCGTAGGTTATAGATTGCGAGAAAAGGCCCGTCCGCCTCTCTCCACCGCTCCAGCGCGTCCAGGAGGGCTATAAACGCCTCTTGCTCCAGGTCGTCCACCGTGACACCCCGGCCCACCCTTGCCCACCTCCGGGCCCGCCAGAGGGAAAAGCGCCGCACCTGGGCCCACAGCTCCGTGATTTTGCCCTGCTCTCCCGCTCGGATCGCCGCCGCCAGTTCTTCATTACTCATTGCCTCGCTGCCCCTTTCGTGGTAGAATGTGGGTGACAAGCTCACATACTACCATGCCGGGGCCGCTCTCAACTGCTGAGGGCGGTTCTTTTTTTGCAAGTAACAATCAGTAACTTGCAAAGTCAATACCATTGACCTCGTGCTGGGGGCGCGTACGAAATTCGTTCGAGCTATTGACCACTGGGCTCATACTTGGGCGCAGTATGAACCGTACCACTTGGGGGCCACCAGGAGGAGAGCCCAATTTTGGGCTTTCCTCTTTTTGGAAACCTCATTTTTGAGTTCTCCACCGAGCGGACGAAGTAACGAATCGTTACCTCGTGGCCCACCCCCTGCCCCATAGCAAGGAGGTGCAGATTTGCACCCCCCTGCGGGCCTCCATCCTTTCCAGACCTACCGTCGTGAAATGCGGCACATGCTGAGGGCGGTTTCTTTTTTAGGGCCTGCGGAATCTGCGGATAGAATCAAATTCACAGGCGCTTGGGAATTTGGTGCAGAGGGCAAACACCCATTTCTAAACCTTTTCGTGTTCAGCGACCGCCCGTCGGTCTTGCATGTGCGCCCATAGAAGGAGAGAGGGGGCCGGGGGGGATAAATTAGCCCCTCCTTTGCAGGGGGGACGGAATTTCGTTCCCCTTTGGGCCTGGGCCCACACCCCCCTTGTGCACGTGGCACGCTGTTTTTTACCCCCGCTCTCCGGTCTCCCTGGTGTTTCCGCCACCGAACAGATAGGGGGGAGGGTCGCACGAAATTTCATGCGTGTATGTGGTTGCAATAATTTCAAAAGGTTCAAAAGGTCTGCTTCACGTCCTTCGCGGAGGGGCTTTTGCAATTATTGAACCTTTTGCAATTCAGGGTTTATAGATATTTTTTCTGTCGGTCTGCCGCGGGTCTTTACTTTCTTGACACAGAGATAGCCCCGCTTAACAAGCACACTCAGGCAAGCGTCCATGTTCTCCACATTGGAGAATTTACCATTGCAGAGCTGGTAAAGGTCACGCTTGCTGATCTCTGCTCTCCCGTCCTCCTTCATGCGCTTCAAGATGTATTTCGCGTCCTTCGTCTCCTGATCCTCCATAAGGCCCATGATCTGGAACGCTGCCTTTGCGTGGGCCAGGAAGTATTCCCCGATCGCTTCCGCCGCCCGCATCGTCTCCACAGAGAGGGGTACTTGAGCGGCCTGCTGACCGTAAAGGCAGCAGTGCAGAACACCCGCAACGCGCATCACTTGGCCGTGATACTTGCCGCCCCAGCCCTCCAGATCCCCCAGGTCTCCCAGGTCGTCCGCAAGTCGGAGCTCCAGGGCCTCAAAGAACCGCTTCGCCTCCTGGTGCGCCTCTGGTGTTACCCGGATGATCCGTGCTTCCCCGATATCCTGGATAGAAAGGAGCGTCTCTACCAGCAAGCTATAGGCCCCTTCAACCTGCGGCGGGATAGGTGCAGATTCATAAACCCTGTGGCCCACAGTGGAGAGTGGCAGCGAGTACAGAGGCCGGGCCAGGAATCCACGCCCGGCAAAGTCCTGGTTGCCCATAATGGCCTCCAGCACGGCGGGCTGCACCATGAGGAGCATAGTTAGCGCGGAATGGTCGATGCTTTCGGGCGGCCTGCCCTTCCGGTCTATTCGGATAGGTGCGCCGCTGTATGCCTTGAGAAAGACATCCAGATTCGCCTTGCCGTTGCTGTACTTTCCAGCCAGAATGTCAAAGACGCCGCCCTCGTCGGATACAATTCCCATTCTTCCGTCGTTGGCCGCCATGAGGGAAGCCAGGGCCTCCGGGGTGGTATCATCGGCCAGGAGCCGCAGCGGGTTTACAGCCTCCCGCTCCAGGTCTGCAAGCTCATATTGAAGCTCGGTTATATCATCCATATTGACCGGCTTCCCCTTTGGGGGTGTGGGCTTTGCGGCCAGCTCCTCAAGGTTGGCGATTTTCTTTTGAAGCACTCTGCGCTTTGCCCTGTATTCTTCCACCTGCGGGGCGCGGCGCTCGTTTTCTTCCTTCTCAAAGGTATAGACGGGCCGCGCCATGAGGGAGAGGACGGGGGTTTTCCTGTCTGACGGGCGGGCCACAATCGCAGTATACAGGTTCAGTTGCTCCAGCCATCCGGGTTTCGGGTTGATGATGAACTTCCCCTGCACGCACAGCGATATGATTGCTAGCTCCGCCACCGCCGCCATGTCAACCGCCACTTGAAGGTTTTCCGCCGCGGCCACGGCCATATCCCGCAGCACAGGCGGCAAGCACTCTACTGGGAAAGCGGGAAGCCTTGAAGTATCCGGTGGCTTGAATGGGTCGAGCGGGGCGAACTGGCCGCTTCCAATCTCATCGCCCCAGTCCAGAGCGTCGCCCTCTTGTGCAGCCTGCCGCCGGTATCCCACTGGGTCATACACCACAGCACAGGTTTTCACCGCCTCTTGGACGGTGATCGCGCCATAGGTGCTGCCCCCTGTGGGCCTGTCCCATTTCTCCCGCATCAGGCCGGATTGACGAAATAGCCGGTCAACTCGTTCCGCATCTCTGCCCGTCCAGAACGCCAGCGCATTGCAGAGGGCCATATCCGCACGGCTGTCATCGCCGCCGTATGCGGAGGTATCCCCGGCCCACAGGTTTGTGAACTCTGCGCCGTTCTTGCTTCGCTTTGCCAACTCTATCAGCGCCATATCGTCCAGGGGCCCGGCGTTCTCCACCGGCCCGCTCGGAGCCGCTGAAAGTGTGGGCTTTGCTGGCCGGATCATGTACTTCTCCAGCACCGCCGTCAACTGCTCCCCGCGCTCCTCCAGATCCAGCTCAGACGTCAGGGCGTTCCCGGTGAGGGTCACAAACCGGCTGGTGTTCCCGGCTATATAGACCTCAAGGCCGAGGTCGTCGTTCTTGATGTAGTATTTGGCCTTGTCGTACTGGAAACCGGAGGCGTTGAACAGGATACGCAGGCCCCGCCCGCTCGGGGAATACTCGGTATATGCCTGCATTTTCGACATAACGGCTACCGCCATTTCTGAGATCTCGCCGGTCTCCTCGATGCAATGGTCAATGTCAATAGCGCCTAGAGAGTTGAACACGCCCACACCCAGGCCATCGTAGGGGCCGGAGGCGGCCATAGCCACCTCCAGCGGTGCGAACGTGTCCGGGTTGTTACTCTGCGCCCTGCCGCCGGTGCGGGGGTTATAGGGGACTTTTCTAGGCTTCTTGTCTCCCTCCCCCTCCTCATACCTCCAGCAGCAGAACAGGCCGGTTTCCCGCAGCTTGGCGGGAAGGTTTTCTATTTTGGTCATTACCGCACCTCTTGACCACCAGGGCCGCCGGTGGTATGCTTCTTTCGGGAATTGCCGCTAGTCCAGTGACTTTCCCGCTCGGCCTGCCTGGATGTTGCCGCATCCGGGTGGGCCATTCTTTTTACTTTCGCCATGTGCTTACCCCCTCATAACCTCTGTATCACCAGAGCCAGAGGGAGTAAATAGAAATTCCTCCAGCCTGTCCAGATCCAGCAGATATTTCCGCCCGGCTCTTGAACTGGGGATTTCCCCTGCAATCACCTTCCGCCTGATCGCCGTCTTGGTCAAAGCTGTATCCGGGTCAATGGCCCTGACATACTCGGCGGCCTGGTCAATCGTTCTCATTCGCATCTTAACACACCCTTCCATAAATTCGAACGCGCGTTCGCGTTCTGTGATATAATTGTACACAGCACCACGTGCAAAAGCAAATTGCGGGAAACTGTTGTATTGACCCGAATAGGTTTTTAGAATTCTGTACCACATTCCAGTCCATCGTATTCCATCCGGCAGGATCGGAAATAGAGCCGCATAATTATTTATGTAAGTTCGATAATTATTCTTCTTTTTTCGCATATGCTGATAGATTTCTACGTTCTGCACAAATGAACACGCCCCACGTGTGGGCCCACAGTCTGGGACATCTTTTGGCGCACATTTGGCGCACAAGGACATGAAAAAACGCCGCAGTCTATGACAGACTACGGCAAAAGCAAACCCGCAAACCATTGAAATATCAAGGATTATGAGAGACTGCGAAAAAAGGTAAAAAGAGGGAATTACACCTCATAACCCGGAGGTCGGTGGTTCAAATCCATCCCCCGCAACCATAAGCCCGTCAGAATCCGTGGATTCTGACGGGTTTTCTCTAATTTTCATTACTTTTTTGGCCTGATTATTTTTGCTGTTTTCGTCTGACCTAAGCCGTGACCCATACGGGATTTCGGAGTGGTCAGGGCTGGAGACTAGCAGAGAGGATGCCGCCCATGGTTTTTGCTGCCTGGCGCTGGGAGGCCGTGGTCACATGGGCGTAGGTGTCCAGGGTAAACCCCGCCGAGAAGTGCCCCAGCATCCCGGACACCGTTTTCACGTCCACTCCGTTCTGGAGGGCCAGGGTGGCAAAGGTGTGGCGCAGATCGTGGAATCTGACCCTAGGGAGTCCCGCCCCTTTCAGCACCCGGTGGAGCATATGCAGCACACTGTCCGGGAAAATCGGCACACCCGTGGGGCTGGGGAACACCCAGGAGCTGCTCCCCGTTTTCTTCCTCTGTGCCTCCAGAACGCCTATCGTATCCTCTGCCAGCGGCAGGGTGCGGTAGGCGTTTTTCGTTTTCAGGGGCGCCTCCACCACCTCGCCGTTGATCCGGGCGATCTGCCGCCGTACCCGGAGGTCACCCCGCTCCAAATCAATGTCCTCCCACTTCAGGCCGAGAAGTTCTCCCCGGCGGAGCCCAGTAGCCAATTCCAGATAGTAGAGCTCAAACACGCCGCTGTCCTTGGACTCTCTCAGGAAGGACTGGAGCTGCTCCACCAGCAGGGTTTTCATCTCCTTGTGCTCCAGCCGGGGCAGGGCACAGCCCTCCGCAGGATTTGCGGTGATCAGTTTCTGCTCCCTGGCTAAGTTCATCGCAGAGGAGATGATCTGGTGGATGTTCCGCACGGTCTTGGGGCTCAGCCCCTTGGCCTGGTGCCTGGACTCCAGCCGGCCTGCCCTTCCCTGCTCCAGCAGCTTCTTGTAGAACTTCTGCAATTCCAGAGGAGTGAGTTTTTCCAGGGGGACCTTGCCAATGTTGGGCTTGATGTGGTTGTCGATGTAGCCCCGGTAGGTCTGGTGGGAGGATGGCCGTACTTTTATCTTGGCGTAGTGCTCAAACCACACCTCCATCCACTGCCCCACCGTGTACCGGCCAACCTTGGCCGTGTCCAGTCCTTTCGCTTCCTCGATTGCTTGTTTCAGCTTGGCCTTGGCCTCTGCCTGGGTTTTTCCCAGGACGTTCTTGTAGATGGCCCTGCCCGTCTCCGGGTCGCGGCCGGCGGTGTACCGGCCCTCCCAGCGACCGTCCTTGCGCTTGCGGAGGTTTCCCTCCCCGTTGGCTCTACGTTTTGCCATGGCTTATTACCTCCTTTGCAGCAACACAACATACCGCAGAAGAGGAGAAATAGCTAGGCCAACGACGCAGAGTTAACAGAACATTATCATTTGCCTTTTCTTTGTTACAACGTATCATTTCCCGTCCAGCGCAAAAGACCCTATCTTTGTTTTATGTGGCGCAGGATTTGCGTACCCCGGCGTGGAAGGATGTCCCCAGCCCAAACGCCCCCACAGCGGCGGTCAAAAAGGCTGGAACCAGCTGGTAACACTGCCTTTCTCAATACTACCGACCACCTAAAACTTCGAACTCCGCCTTCAGCGACCACCTAAGCTTGGTCTGAGCCGAAATCCCGCAACCCCTTGGCACGCCCCGCACTGCGGGGCGTTGTGATTGGGCCGGCGGCGGTTCACCGACGTCGGTCCTTTATCCTAGTACTAAAATCGAACGCCTCCGGAGAACCCAGAATCGGGCCCCCGGAGGCCTTTTCTCTCTGGAATTCATGCTACTCTGGGAGGGCAGATTTTCCGTGACACTCCCGCCCAGGAACCACTTGCCCACACGCGGCCCAACGCCGCCAAAATCCCGTTTCAGGGGGCCCTGCCCCACCCCTGCCCCGAAACCGGCACACAGGGGTGACACGGCCGTGACGGCGGTCGCTCCCTGGCTTGTCCCTCTCTGCACTTTGCCGCACGCTGTGCGCTTCTCCCGAGAAGTGGGTGCGGGTTTCCGCCCGCAAAAGGCGTTTGGCAGGCACTTACGGCAGTTCGCCTCCCCCTCAGAATGGGCAAAATCTCTCCGAAAGGAAATTAACGATTGACAACGAATAAAATGGGGAATACAATCAAGTTGCTACAAATAAAATAGCGAACGCACAGGTGCGTCTCCCCTCCGGGTGGAGACGGAAAAGGGAAGCCGGGTGAAACTCCCGCACAGGGCCGCTGCTGTAATTGCGGAGTCCCGCCAAAAATGCCACTGGCAGGTAATGCCGGGAAGGCTGGCGTGGACGGAGACGCATGAGTCAGAAAACCTGCCTGCTGCGTGCACAAGACATGCTCTTCGGATCTCAGGAGCCAGTGTGCGGCAGAGGAATATCCCCCGTAGGCGGGGGATGAACTGTTTGCAGGAAAACCGGGATCGGAGCACGCTCCGACCCCGGTTTTTTGCGTTCATCTTCCCGATACAGAAAGGCGGTCATGCGCAAATGGAACGATACGAATACCCCTTCTCAGCCCTGGTGGGGCAGGAAAAGCTGAAAACCGCGCTGCTGCTCAACCTGGTGGAGCCCCGCCTGGGCGGCGTGCTGATCCAGGGGGAGAAGGGAACGGCCAAGTCCACGGCGGTGCGCGGTTTGGCGGAGCTGATGGACGAGGTGGAGGTGGCGGAGGGGTGCCCCTTCCACTGCCGGATGGATGGTGAGGCGCTGTGCGACGAGTGCCGGTCCAGCCCGGCCCGCCGCGCCGTTCCCTACCGCCGCCGGGTGGTGGAGCTCCCCGTAAGCGTCACCGAGGACCGGGTGGTGGGCACCCTGGATCTGGAGCGGGCGCTGAAGGAGGGCGTCCGCGCCTTTGAGCCCGGCCTGCTGGCCCAGGCCAATGGAAATATCCTCTACGTGGACGAGATCAACCTGCTGGAGGATCACATTGTGGACGTGCTGCTGGACTCCGCCGCCATGGGGGTCAACACCGTGGAGCGGGAGGGGATCTCCTACAGCCATCCGGCCCGCTTCATCCTGGTGGGCACCATGAACCCGGAGGAGGGGGATCTGCGGCCCCAACTGCTGGATCGCTTCGGCCTGATGGTGGAGGTGCACGGCGAACAGGAGGCGGAGGCCCGCAAGGAGGTGGTGCGCCGCCGCCTGGCCTTTGAGGAAAACCCCGCCGCCTTCTGCGCCCGCTGGGCGCCGGAGCAGGAGGCCCTCCGGCGTCGGATCGGGTCGGCCCAGGCCCTGCTGCCCCAGGTGTCCCTGCCCGAGCCCCTGTTCGATACCGTGGCCCGGGTGTGCACCGCCCTCCAGGTGGACGGCCACCGGGCGGACATCACCATGCTCAAGACGGCACGGGCTCTGGCGGCTCTGGAGGGCCGGACGGAGGCCGGAATGGAGGAGCTGCGGCGGGCGGCGGAACTGGCCCTGCCCCACCGCCTGCGCCGGGCCCCGTTTGAGCAGGCTGGAGATGCCGGCATCGACTGGGAGGCGCTGTTCTATGGATAGGCCCCTGTATCCTTTCACCGCCGTGGTGGGACAGGAGCGGGCAAAGCAGGCCCTCCTCTGCCTGGCGGTGGAGCCCCGCATCGGCGGGGTGCTGCTGTGCGGGGAAAAGGGGGCGGCCAAGTCCACTCTGGTGCGGGCCCTGGGCGGCCTGGACGGAGTGCGCCTGCTGGAGCTGCCGGTAAGCGCCACGGAGGACATGCTGCTGGGCGGTGTGGAGCTGGAGGCGGCGGTGCGCACCGGCCGCAGAACCTTCCAGCCCGGTTTGCTGGCCCGGGCCGACGGGGCGGTACTCTATGCCGACGAGGTAAATTTGCTCCCCTCCGCCCTGACCGCCGCCCTGCTGGACACGCTGGAGACCGGAGTGTGCCGGGTGGAGCGGGACGGCATCTCCCACACCTGCCCCGCCCGCTTCGCCCTGGTGGGCACCATGAATCCGGAGGAGGGGACGCTCCGCCCCCAGTTGCTGGACCGCTTTGGCCTCTATGTGGCGGTAACGGGGGAGCGGGAGCCGGAGGCCCGGAAAGAGGTGGTGCGCCGCCGCTTGGCCTTTGAGGAAAACCCCGCCGCCTTTCGCGCCCAGTGGGCCCGGCGGGAGGAGCGGCTGGCCGGGCAGCTGGCCGCCGCCCGCGCCCTGCTGCCCCAGGTGGACGTGGGGGAGGCGGAGGAGCAGGCCGCCTGCCTGCTGGCCCGGCAGGCCAACGCCGCCGGGCACCGGGCGGAGCTGGCCATCCTGCACACCGCCCGCGCCCTGGCCGCCTTGGCCGGGCGCACTTACATCAACTTGGAGGATCTCCACACGGCGGCGGAGCTGGCCCTGCCCCACCGCAGGCGGGAGGGAAGCGAAGGCCCGCCCCCGCGACAGGAGAGAGGGGAGGAGCCCCCTCAGAGATCTGGAGCGGACGGACAGGCCGGGGGCGGGGATGGACCGGCGGACGAGTCCCACCCCGCCGACGGGCCGCCGCAGGAGGGGGGTCAGGCCCCCGCGCCGCCCACGGAGCAGGGGCCGTCCCGAGAGCGGTTGGAGCAGGGGGAGGACCTCTACGAGGTGAGAGCCCTGCTCACCACCCGGGCCGACCGCCTGGCCCGCCGGGGCCGCGGGCGGCGCAGCAAGACCCGCTCCGCCACCCGGCGGGGGCGGGCCGTGGGCGACCGCATCCCCCGGGGGAAGGCGGAAGATCTGGCGGTGGGCGCCACGCTGCGGGCCGCCGCCCCCTATCAGTGGAGCCGGGGCGGCGGGCAGTCCGGCCTGGTCATCCTGCCCCCCGACCTGCGGGTGAAGGTGCGGGAAAGCCGCGTGGGTGCGGACATCGTGTTCGCCGTGGACGCCAGCGGCTCCATGGGTGCGGCCAGGCGGATGAAGGAGGTCAAGGAGGCGGTGCTCTCCATGCTGATGGACTCCTACCAGAAGCGGGATCAGGTGGGGCTGGTGGCCTTCCGGGGCGGGGAGGCCGCAGCCGTGCTGGAGCTCACCCGCAGCGTGGAGCTGGCCCAGCGGGAGCTCCAGGCCCTCCCCACCGGCGGGCGGACCCCGCTGGCCGCTGGGCTGGAGGAGGCCCGCCGCATGCTGGAGCGGCAGCGCCGCCGGGTGCGGGATTCCCTGCCCCTGCTGGTGCTCATCACAGACGGCCGGGCCAATTTCAGCCGGGGCGGCGACCCGGTGGAGGAGGCCCTGCGGGCCGCCCGGCGGGTGGCGGAGGCCCACATCCCAGCGGTGGTGATCGACACCGAGCGGCAGTTTGTCTCTCTGGGGCTGGCGGCTCAGGTGGCCCAGGTGATGGGTGCGCCCTGCTACCGGGTGGAGGAGCTGCGGGCCAGGCCGCTGGCCCAGCTGGTGCGCGGCCACAGCCCGGCGGCGGGTTAAGGAGGCGTCTATGGTAAAGCTGCTTTTCGTGCTCATGAATGAATACCGGCTCTGGGCCCTGCCTCAGGCCCTGGCCGCCCTGGAGCGCCGGTACCCCGGCGCGGTGGAGGGCAGGGTCTACTCCGTGCGGGAGATAAATGCCGACGCCGGGCTGGAGCGGGCCCTTCTGGCCGACGGCGCGGCGGCGGACATGGCCTTTCTGGCCTCCCACGGCTCGATTCAGAACCTGTACTGCTTTTCCCGGCTGTGGGAGGCGCTGGAGGGGCGGCCGGTCTATTTTACCTCCACCATGGGGGACGAGCTGGCCGAGCTGCTCCCCAGGCTGGGGCTGGAGCCGGCCCTCTACGCCGCGCTGGACAGCTATTACCAGGCGGGGAGCCCGGCGGATCTGGAGGGGCTGGTGCTCTGCGCCCTCAACGGCCGCTTCGGCGGGGATTATCCCCTCAGCCCTCCGAGCCCGCCCCGGGGGCAGGGGGTGTACACCCTGGAGGGCTTCCTGCCGCCGGAGAGGGAGGCGGGGTACCGGGCAAGGATGGCCGCCGAGACCCGGCCGGTCATCGGTGTGCTGATCCATGACCACTACGCCAGAACCGGCAATCTGGAGCATGTGGACGCCCTGCTGCGGGCCATTCAGGCCCGGGGGGGCGTCCCATACGCCCTGTCCGACTCCTTCGCCGCCGACCACGGGACGGAGCAGGGCATCCTCTACCGGATGGAGCGGTTCTACCGCAGGGCGGACGGCACCCCCATTCCGGGGGCGCTGGTGGTGTCCTACGGCTTCAGCCTGACCACCCTGGCCGGGCGGGAGGCCCGGGCGGGCCAGGTGCCCGCCAGCGTGTTTGAGAACTGGGGCCTGCCGGTGATCCAGGGACTCACCACCTACTTCAGTGCTGACGAGTACCGGCGGGATATCCGGGGCCTGGATCTGGTCTCCCTGCCCGTGTGCGTCTACCAGCCGGAGTTTGACGGGCAGCTCATTTCCGTGCCCTACGCGGTGACGGAGCGGACGGCGGACGGGCGGAAGGTGTGCCTCCCCCTGCCCGACCGGGTGACGAGGGTGGCGGAGCTGGCCTGCCGCTGGGCGGAACTGGCCCGCAAGCCCATGCCGGAGAAAAAGGTGGCCGTCATCTTTCACAACATGCCGCCCCGCAGCGACACCATCGGCAGCGCCCACGGCCTGGACACGCCGGAGACGGTATTCCGGGTGGTGCGGGCCCTGGAGAGCCAGGGCCTGCGCACAGCCTACTCCTTTTCCAGCGGGGCGGAGATCATTGCCCGCATCCGGGCGGCGGTGACCAACGACAACCGCTGGCTCTCCCCGGAGGCCGCGCTGGAGCGGGCGGAGGCCACGGTGCCGGCGGAGCAGTATCGGGGGTGGTTCGACCGTCTTAACCCCGAGACCCGGGCCCAGATGGAGGAGAGCTGGGGCCCCGCCCCGGGCACAGTGATGGTGTCCGGCGGCCAGATCGTCATCCCCGGTATCCGAAACGGCAGCCTCTTTGTGGGGGTGCAGCCCATGCGCTCGGCGCCGGAGCGGGCGGAGGAGCTCTACCACAGCACCGACAGCACCCCGCCCCACTCCTACCTGGCCTTTTACCGCTGGGTGGACGAGGTGTTCGGGGCGGACGTGGTGCTCCACGTGGGCACCCACGGCACCCTGGAGTGGCTACCGGGCAAGGAGATCGGCCTGTCCTCCGGCTGCTTCGGCGACATCTGCATCGGCGGGATGCCCCACCTCTACATTTACAACATCAGCATCCTGGGGGAGGGGATGCAGGCCAAGCGCCGCTCCTACGCCTGCATACTCGACCACCTGATCCCCTCCATGGACGACGCGGACACCTACGGCGGCCTCACCGATCTGGACGAGGCCATCGACGGCTACTATCACGCCCGCCAGGCCCGGCCTGCCCAGGTGCCCGCACTGCTGGAGCGGATCTTCACCCTGGCGGAGGAGCTGGAGGTGACTACCGATCTCCAGCTGGAGCGGGCGGATCTGGAGGCCGAGCCGGAGGAGGGGGTGGCCCGCCTCCACCGCTGGGTGAGCCGCATCAAGACCTCCCTGGTGCGGGACGGCCTGCACATCTACGGCCAGCCCCCGGAGGGGGAGCGCTTCGACCACCTGGCCCGAGCCCTGGTGCGGGTGCCAAACGGCGCCGTGCCCGCCCTGGAGGACAGCATACTGCTGGCCCAGGGGTGGGCGCCCGAGGAGCTGCGGGCCGCGCCGGAGCGGCTCTACCCCGACGGGCGCACCGCCCTGCGCATTGTGGACGGGGCGATTGCGACGGCCCGGCGGCTCGTTGCCCGCCTGTCGGCGGAGGGCTACCGACCGGAGGCTGCGGCGGAGCTCCTGGCGGAGGAGGGCTTTCCGGGGGACACCACCCCGCTGGCGCGGGTGCTGGACTTTGTCTGCACCCAGGCGGCGCCCGGGCTGCGCCAAACCACGGACGAGCTGGATCTGCTGCTGGCGGGGGTGGAGGGGCGCTTTGTCCCGCCCTTGCCCGGAGGCAGTCCCTCCCGGGGGAATGCCCACATCCTGCCCACGGGCCGGAACTTTTACGCCATCGACCCCGCCGCCGTACCCAGCCGGGCGGCATGGACGGTGGGACAGGCGCTGGCGGAGCAGGCGGTCGACGCCTACCGGGCCCAGAAGGGGGAACCCTGGCCGGAGAGTGTGGCGATCGTGGTCTACTCCGACGAGTGCATGAAAACCAACGGAGAGGACATCGCAGAGGTGTTCGCCCTGATGGGGGTGCGCCCCCGCTATCTGGGCCAGACGGACAAGGTGGTGGGGGTGGAGCCCATCCCCCTGGCGGAGCTGGGCCGCCCCCGCATCGACGCGGTGCTGCGCATCAGCGGCCTGTTCCGGGACACCTTCCCCAACGTGGTGGAGCTGGTGGAGCGGGCGGTGCTGGCCGTGGCCGGCCTGGATGAGCCCCCGGAGCAGAACTTTGTCAAAAAGCACACCGACCAGGAGCGGAAGCGGCTGGTGGCCGAGGGCCTGAGCGAAAATGAGGCGTTAGAGCAAGCATCCCTGCGGGTGTTCGGCTGCCCACCCGGCACCTACGGCGCAGGGGTGAGCAAGGCCATCCACAGCCAGAACTGGGAGAGCTGGAGGGATCTGAGCCAGGTCTACACCCTCTGGAGCGCCCACGGGTACAGCAGCCGCTTCCACGGCCAGGCCATGCCGGAGCTGTTCCGCAGCCAGCTGTCCTCCGTGGGGATGACCATCAAGAACGAGTCGTCGGTGGAGATCGACATGCTGGACAGCGACGATTTTTACAGCTATCATGGCGGCCTGATCGCCTGCGTCCGGGACTGCAGCGGGCAGAGGCCCGTCTCCGTGGCGGGCCTCACCGCCGACCCCGCCCGACCGGAGACCGCCCGTGTAGAGACCGAGCTGGCCCGGGTCATGCGCAGCCGCATCCTCAATCCCAAGTGGCTGGAGGGCCTGAAGCGCCACGGCTACAAGGGCGCCCAGGAGCTGTCCACCACCTTTGACACCTTTTTTGGCTGGGACGCGGCGGCGGAGGTGGCCTCCAACTGGATGTACGACGCCATGGCGCGGCAGTTCCTCCTGGACGAGGAGACCCGCCGGTGGATGGAGCAGGTCAACGACGCGGCGGTGCTCCAGATGAGCGAACGCTTCCTGGAGGCCCACCAGCGGGGTATGTGGCAGGCGGGTGAGGAGGAGCTGCGGGCCATCCGGCGCATCTACATGGACATGGAGGGCGTGATGGAGGACGGCTTTCAATGAAGGGCGGGCTGGACACCCTGGTGCTGCGCCTCACCAACCGCTGTAATCTGGCCTGCGGCTACTGCTACGCCGGGAGCGGGCCGGCGGGTGAGGATCTCTCCCCCGAGCGGGCGGCAGAGGCCGTGGCTCTGGCCTGCCCGCCGGGGGGAACCCTGCGCATCCAGTTCACTGGCGGGGAGCCCCTGCTGCGCTGGGACACGGCGGCGAAGGTGCTGGACTTCGGCCGGGCCTCCGGACGGAGGTTCCACGCCGCCATCCAGACCAACGGCACGCTGCTCACACCGGCGCTCTGCCGGGAGCTGAGGGCCCGGCGGGTGGCCGTGGGGGTGAGCCTGGACGGGGTGGGCCCGGACAACGCCGCCCGCCGCACCCCGGAGGGGGAGCCCTCCTTCCAGGCGGCGGCCCGCGGGCTCCAGACCCTGGCGGCGGCCGGCATGGCGGCCAACCTGACCGCGGTGGTGTCGGCGGGCAGTGTGCGCGGCCTGGACCGTCTGCTGGACTTCGCCCTGTGGTGCGGCAACGTCCACGGTGTGGGCCTGGATCTGGTGCGGCACCAGGGCCGGGGCGCGGGGGCGGGGCTGTCCCCCTCCCCCCAGGCGCTGGCCGAGGGTTTGAACCGCCTGCTGGCCCGTCACGATCAGCTGGCCCGGCTGGGCCGCCCGGTGCGGCTCAAGGAGCTGGAGCGCCTGCGCCTGCTGCTGCGCACGGGCTGCAGACGGGACTGCTACTGCAACGCCCAGACCGGGCGCTCCCTGGCGGTGACGCCGGACGGCCGTCTGTGGCCCTGCTCCGCCCTGGCCGGGGCGGAGGGGTGCCTCCTGGGGACGCTGGGCGCGGGGACGGCCCTGCCGCAGAGTCCCTGCCCCGGGCTGGAACCGCCGGAGGAATGCGCCCGCTGTCCCGCCTTCGGCCTGTGCGGCGGGGGCTGTCCTGCCGCCCGGCGGGCCGGGCCCTCCCCCCTGGACTGCCAGATGCACCGGAGGATGCTGGAGCACGCCTGCCGGCTGGAGGGGAAATTGGAGTGGTGGAATACGTTGAAAACCGCGTTTCCAGATAGAGAAGAACCAGATGACAAGGAGGAATCGCAATGATACACCATCTGAATCGGGCGGCCGGGCTGTGCCTGACCGCCGCCCTGCTGCTCACAGCGGCGGGCTGCGGCCAGCAGACTGTGCCGGAGAGTCCCAGCCCGTCCCCCGTGGTGGAGACCGCTGCGGCAGACAAGAACGACCTGACCGTGGTGCGCAGCATGGAGCTCCAGTATGCCAACAACTTCGCGGTGGACTACTGTGCCAACGGCTGTAAGATCATCACCGACGGCGCGGGACAGAAGTTCCTGTGGGTGCCCGAGGGGGGAGAGGCGCCGGACGACACGGGGGACATGACCGTTCTCCAGGCCCCGCTGACCAAGCTGGGTTGCTTCTCCACCACCCACGCCACCCTGTTTCACGCCATCGGGGCGCTGGACAAGGTGAGTCTGGTGACCACCGACAAGGATAAATGGCATATCGAGCAGGTTGCCCAGCAGATTGAGGACGGCACCACCACCTATGTGGGCAAGAACTCCGCCCCCGACTATGAGCTCATCAGCGCCGCCGCGCCCCAGATCATCCTGATCTCCGCCAACACCATGCACGGCAGCGACGAGGTGCTGGCCAAGCTGGACGAGCTGGGCATCCCCTGCATCGCCGACAGCCAGCACCTGGAGAACCACCCCCTGGGCCGCGTGGAGTGGGTCAAGCTGGTGGGCGCCCTGCTGGACATGGAGGAGGAGGCCGACGCCTACTTCGACGAAGAGGTGCAGCGGGTGAATGCCGTGGCCGAGAGCGTGGCCGGGGAGAGTGAGCACCCCACCATCCTCCAGACCTATATCTTCAAGGGTACCGTCTACGTGCGCAATGGCGGCGACTATGTCAATAAGATGCTGGAGCTGGCCGGCGGCACCTATCCCTTTGCGGAGCTGGAGCCCGGCCAGGGCGGCAACACCAAGATGACAGTGGAGGAGTTCTATCAGGGGGCGGTGGACGCCGAGATCTTGATCTATGACAACACCAGCGACGTCAGCGTGTCCACCGTGGCAGACATTCTGGCCAACGGGGACTATCTGGCGGATATGAAGGCCATCCAGGAGGGCAACGTCTGGGGCATCCAGAAGAACTACTGGCAGTCTGCCGACGACGTGGCCACCATGATCGAGGACATTGCCACCATTATCTACCACCCCGAGGACGCGGATCAGCTCCACTACTTCTATAAGCTGCCCGCCGAATAAGCCGCGGAGCCCGGCAGGGGAACGCGCGGAAAAGGAGAGAGGCCTATGAGACAACACACAAGAAACGCCGTGGGATTTGTTGTGCTGGCAATACTGATGGCCGCCCTGTTTTACTGGAACATCAATACCGGCTCGGTGCATCTGAGCCTGGAGCGCATGCTCACCCTCCTCCGCTGGGGCAACGACGGCACCACGGAGGGCAATATCCTCTGGAAAATCCGCCTGTCCCGCCTGCTGGGGGCTGCCCTGCTGGGCGGGGCGCTGTCCATCGCGGGCTTCCTGCTCCAGACCTTTTTCAAAAACCCCATCGCCGGCCCCTTTGTGCTGGGCATCTCCTCCGGCTCCCGCCTGTTTGTGGGCTTCTTCCTCCTGGCGGCCACCCCCATTGTGACGGGGGGCTTCTCCCCCTACGTCATCTTCCTGGCGGCCTTCGCCGGGGCACTGGCGGCCATGGCTCTGGTGCTGGCCGTGTCCAGCCGGGTGCAGAACCTAGCCATGCTGCTGGTCATCGGCATGATGATCGGCTACATCTGCGACGCGGGCACCGACTTCATGATCACCTTCGCCGAGAGCAGCCAGCTCCAGAATTTCACCATCTGGACGATGGGCAGCTTCTCCGGCATGACCTGGGCCACCCTGGGGGCCTCCGCCCTGATCACCATCCCCACGGTGGTGCTGGTGTTTCTCCTGTCCAAGCCCCTGGGGGCCTATCTGCTGGGTGAGAACTACGCCAAGAGCATGGGGGTCAACGTCAAGGGCTTCCGTGTGGCCCTGATCCTCCTGTCCAGCATCCTGTCGGCCTGCGTCACCGCCTTTGCCGGCCCCATCTCCTTTGTGGGCATCGCCGTGCCCCACATCACCCGCCTGATCTTCCGCACCTCCCGGCCCATGGTGCTCATACCGGCCACCTTCCTCACGGGAAGCGTGTTCTGCCTGGCCTGCGACCTCATCGCCCGCACGGCCTTTTCCCCCACGGAGCTCACCATCAGCACCGTCACCTCAGTGCTGGGCGCCCCCGTGGTGATCTGGCTGATGATCAAGCGCAGGAGGAATGGCTGATGTATTTTGAGACCCAGAAGCTGTCGGTGGGCTACCATCGCCGGCCCCTCATCGAGGACATCGATATCGGCATCTGGCAGGGGGGCATTCTCTGCCTGATCGGCCCCAATGGCTCCGGCAAATCCACCATCCTGCGCAGCATCACCCGCCATCTGACAAAGCTGGGCGGCGTGGTGGCCATCGGCGGCCGGGATTTGGACGGCATGAGCGACAAGGAGCTGGCCCGCCACGTGTCGGTGGTGCTCACCGACCGCATCGAGCCGGAGCTCATGACCTGCTGGGAGGTGGTGGCCGCCGGGCGCTACCCCTACACAAACCACTTCGGAAAGCTCTCCAGGGAGGATCAGCGCATCGTGGAGGACTCCATGGCCCGGGTCAACGCTCTGGAGCTGCGGGAGCAGCGGTTTACCGAACTCAGCGACGGCCAGAAGCAGCGGGTGCTGCTGGCCCGGGCCCTGTGCCAGCAGCCGGAGGTGATCGTCCTGGACGAGCCCACCAGCTATCTGGACATCCGCCACAAGATCGAGCTGCTGGACATCCTCCGGGAGATGACCGCCAGCCGGGGGCTGTCCGTGGTGCTCTCCCTCCACGAGGTGGATCTGGCCACCAAGCTGGCCGACGTGGTGGTGCTGGTAAAGGACAACGCCATCTTCCGCTGCGGCGCGCCGGAGGACGTACTGGATGACGACACCATCCGCCAGCTCTACGATATCCACGACGGCAGCTTCAACCTGCTGCTGGGCAGCGTGGAGCTGTGCGGCGCGGCAGGGGAGCCGCGGGTATTCGTGGTGCCCGGAGAAGGCAGAGGGGCCCCCTGCTTCCGGGCCCTGCAAAAGAGGGGGCTCCCCTTTGCCACCGGGATTCTCCAGCGGTGTGACGTGGACTGGGCGGTGGCGGAGACCCTGGCCGCCCGCCGGTATGAGGCGGAGAGCTTTTCCCCTCCCGCGCCGGACACCCTGCGCGCCGCGGTGGCGGCGGCCTGTTCGTCCGCCTGTGTGGTGGACAGCGGGGCCGCCATCGGCCCCTACAACCGGGAGAATCTGGAGCTGCTGCGGGCGGCGGCCGGGGCGGGGGTGCCGGTGCTCACCCTGCGGAGGGAGCGGCTGGAGAGCCTGGAGGCCGCCCGGCCATTTGACACCGTCCGGGCCCTGATGGACGAGGCCGCCCGCCTGGCGGCCGGAAAGGGGGGAGGGGTGTGTCCCTCGTCTGGCGCTGCCTCAGGCGCTATCGCTGGTACTGTCTGACGGCCCTCCTGTTTGTCCTGCTGGAGGCCAACTGTGAACTGCTGCTGCCTACCCTGATGGCGCGGATGATCGACGAGGGGGTGCGCACGGGGGAACTGGGCCGCGTCCTGGAGCTGGGGGGCTGGATGGCGGTGGCGGCCCTGGCGGGCATCCTGTGCGTGCTGGTGCGCAACTTCTGCTCCGGCACGGCCTCCCAGCGGTTTGGGGCCGAGCTCCGCCGGACGCTGTTTGCCAAATGCATCCGCCTGACCGAGGGGGGCGTGGATCAGCTCGGGAGCGGCGCCCTGGTCACGCGGATGTCCAGCGACTGTGACCAGCTCTCCAGATCGGTGAACTCCGCCCTGCGCATTGGTGTCAAGGCCCCCGCCCTGTGCGTGGGCAGCGTGGTCTATGCCATGGGGCTGGACATGGGGCTGAGCTGGATTGTACTGGCGGTGGTGCTGGGGGTGACGGCTCTCATCACGGCCTATCTGGCGGAGAGCGGCCGGCGCTTCCGCCGGGTGCGGGAGGCCATGGACCGGGTCAACACCACCGTGGAGGAATTTCTGCGCGGCATCCGCCTGATCCGGGCCCTGGGGCGGGAGGAGTGGGAAAACCGCCGCTTTCAGGCGTCCAACGGAGAGCTGGAGGAGTCCGGCATCCGGCTTCAGCTCCTGTCGGCCTGGTTCGCCCCCCTGGTCACCCTCACTGTCAACCTGGGCATCGCGGCGGTGCTGTGGGCGGCGGGGTGCGGCGGGGCAGAGGCGGGCACGGTGTCCGCCCTCGTCACCTATATGACCCAGATGCTCACCTCCCTGATGACTCTCATTGACGTGTTCAAGCTGCTCATCCGGGCCAGAACCTCCGTCCGGCGGGTGGAGGAGGTGCTGGCTCTCCCGGAGGAGGGAACCCTGGAGGGGCCGGAGGAGGCAGGCGTGGAGGAGCCGGTGCTGGAGCTGCGCCATGTGACCTTCGCCTACCCCGGGGGAAGCGGCGTGCCCGCCCTGCAGGACATCTCCTTCACACTGCGGCGGGGGGAGCGGCTGGCGGTGGTGGGTCCCACCGGCGCGGGCAAGACCACCCTGGCCTGGCTGTGCGCCCGGCTCTATGAGCCCCAGAAGGGAGAGCTGTACCTGGGCGGGCGGCCCATGAGCCGCCTTCCCCTGGGGCGGGTGCGGCGGCAGGTGGTGGTGGCCGCCCAGCGGAGCGCCCTCTTTTCCGGCACCATCCGGGAAAATCTGTCCATGGGTGACCGGGGCGCGGGGGAGGCACAGCTCTGTGCCGCCCTGGAGACTGCTCAGGCCGCCGACTTCGTGGCGGAGGCCGGCGGCCTGGACGCCGTGCTAGTTCAGGGGGGCGTCAACCTCTCCGGGGGACAGCGGCAGCGGCTCTCTCTGGCCCGGGCCCTGGTGCGGGGAGGCGCGGTGCTGGTGCTGGACGACTGTACCAGCGCCCTGGACCCGGCCACTGAGCGGAGGGTGCTGGATGGATTGGAGCGGCGGCCGGGGCAGGCGGTGCTCCACATCACTCAGAAGGTGCGCGCGGCCCGCACGGCAGATCGGATCCTGGTGCTGGAGGAGGGGCGGCAGGTGGGCCTGGGCACTCACCGGAGCCTGCTGGACACCTGCCCCACCTACCGGGAAATCTGGGCCTCTCAGGCCCCGGAAGAGGAGGGAGAAGATGGCACACGGTGAAGCGTCCGGCGGCCCTGTGCTGCCTCCCCAGCGGCGGAGCCTCCAGCAGCGCTTCGGCCCCCACGCCAGGGCCAGGGACGGGCGGGGCACCGTGCGGCGGCTCCTGGCCCTCTACGCCCGCTGGGGCAGGGAGCTGCTGCTGGTGGTGTGCCTTACCCTGCTCTCCACCGGGGCGGCCCTGGCGGTACCCTATCTGCTGGGACGGGCGGTGGACTGCTTTCTGCCTTGGGGCGGCGTGGAGCGTGCCGCTCTGTCAGTGCTGCTGCCCACTCTGGCAGGGGCCGCGGCGGCACAGTGGCTCGGCAACTGGGGCCGACGCCGCTGGATGGAGATCCTCTCCCAGCGGATGGTGGCCCGCATCCGGAGGGAGTGCTTTGCCAAGCTGGGGCGGCTGCCCCTGTCCTACTTTGACCGCCACCCCCATGGGGATACCATGAACCGCCTGGTCAGCGATGCCGACAACGTCAGCACCGTGGCGGCTGAGACGGTGACTCAGCTCCTGTCCAGCCTGCTGATGGTGGCGGGGGCGTTGGCCATCATGGCGGCCCTCAGCCCGCTGCTCACTCTGACGGCCCTGGCAACTGTGCCGGTGATCGCCCTGTGCACCCGCCTGATCTCCCGGCGGAGCAGGACGCTCTACCGCCGGCAGGCCGATGAGCTGGGCCGCCTGAGCGGCCTGGTGCAGGAGTCCCTCTCCAACAGCCGCACGGTGAAGCTCTACCACCAGCAGGAAGAGCTGTTGGCACGCTTTGACCAGATGAACGGGGCGCTGTGCGCCACATCGGTGAAGGCGCAGATCTGCGCCGGCCTGCTCAGCCCGCTGGTGAACATGGTCAACAACCTGGGCTTTGCCCTGATCGCCTGCGCCGGGGGCGTGCTGGCCCTCCGCGGCGCGGTGAGCGTTGGGCTGGTGGTCAGCTTCCTGGGCTACTCCCGGCAGTTGGGGCGGCCCCTGAACAGCATTGCCGCCCTCTTTTCCAGCATTCAGCAGGCCGTCGCTGGGGCCGAGCGGCTCTTTGAGATTTTGGACGAGCCGGAGCTGCCCCCCGATGTCCCGGGTGCAGTCTCACCCCGGACGGTGCGGGGAGAGGTGTCCTTTGCGGATGTGTCCTTCTCCTATGAGCCGGACAGGCCGGTGCTGGAGCATGTGAGCTTCCGCGTCAGGGCAGGGGAGGTGGCCGCATTTGTGGGGGAGACCGGCGCGGGCAAGACCACCCTGGTCAACCTGCTGATCCGGGCCTATGAGCCGACGGCGGGGGAGATCCGGCTGGACGGCGTGCCCCTCGGTCGGTACAGCCGGGAAGGACTGAGCCGGTGCTTCTCCGTGGTGCTCCAGGAGACCGTCTTTTTCCGCGGCACGGTGCTGGACAATCTGCGCTATGCCCGCCCGGAGGCCACGGAGGCGGAGGTTGTCCATGCGGCAAAACTGGCCCATGCCCACGGTTTCATCCAGCGCCTGCCCCAGGGGTACCAAACCCTCATGTCGGGGGCGGCCGGGGAATTCAGCCAGGGGCAGTACCAGCTTTTGGCCATGGCCCGGGCCCTGGTGAGCCGGGCGCCTATCCTCATCCTGGACGAGGCCACCAGCAGTGTGGATACTACCACGGAGCAGCGGCTCCAGCAGGCCACCCTCCGCCTGCTGGAGGGCCGCACCTGCTTCCTGATCGCCCACCGTCCCTCCACCATCCGCCGGGCCGACCGCATCTTTGTGGTGGGGGAGCGGGGGATCGTGGAGTCCGGCACATATGATGAACTGATGAAAAAGCGAGGAGTTTATTGGAGTGTGCTTCAATGAATCAGTCGTTTTGAATGTAATTTATGACCAGCAGGCCATTGTTCTTTTGACCTTGCGCCTCCGTTGGGGTGTTTTGTCTTATAGTGACGAATTTCTGATAACGTGTTGCTACTTTGACCCATGACTTGACCCAGAACGGGAAAAATCCCAGCGGAGCAGGCAGCATACGACCTCCGGGATTTGGCAGTTTTCTGGAACGAAAAGGGTCGGAAAGCACTTGAAATCAAAGGATTGAGCTGCCGGTAGCAGCTCATAACCCGGAGGTCGGTGGTTCAAATTCATCCCCCGCAACCATAAAAAAACCTGGAACTTCAAGGCTTAATAGTGATAAGATACTATTTAGTTTTGCAAGGGGCAGAGAACGGTGTGACCACAATGGTCACGCCGTTTTTCTGCGTCCAGGGGTAGATTTCGCAACAGCAGACTCGGAAATCACAGGAATCTCTACATCATCCACGAAGTTAAAATAGATTTTTACCTTCTGTACACGCTTGCCGCTGGATTTGTCCGGCGCAAACACCTCAATCTTCTTGATATACTCATTGACTATCGTAGGCGTCAATTCCGGAACATCCACATACTTCTGGGTCAGGGCAACAAAGGCATCTACATCTGCACTCATGGTTTCCTGCGTTTCCAGCCATTCTTCCGTCACTTCAATTTCGAGTTTTAACCGTTCCTGTTCTGCCTCGTAATCAGCGGTCATTTTCTTGTACCGCTCCTTGCTCAGATCGCCCAAGACAAAATCCTCATAGAGTCGGGACAGAAGAACATCCAAGTCAGCCAGCCGCTTCTTAGCCTGCTCCACTCGCTTCCGATTTTCACGGATGTTGCGTTCCTGATCGGAGCGGCGGCATTGCAGCCATTCTTCCTGAAAACCTTCCACGTCCTGCCGGATATAGGCATTGACCGCCCGAATGCGCTCCAACACCAGTTCCCGCAGTACATCTTCCCGGATATAGTGGGCAGAACAGGTGCCTCGACCGCTTTTGTAGCTGGAGCATACATAGTGGTCTTGCTTGCCGTCAAAGCTTTTGCAGGTAGCAAAGTGCAGCTTATTCCCACAATCAGGACAGAACAGAAGCCCGGAGAACAATCCCTGCCGTTCCGCTTTTGTGGGACGGCGTTTGTTTTTTCGCAGCTCCTGCACCCTGTCCCACTGAGCCTGCGAAACGATTGCCTCCTGCGTATCAGGGAAGATACACATATCTTCGATGGCATTGGGAATCCGCTTCTTCAACTTGTAGGACTTGGAATAGGTCTTGAAATTGCAGGTACAGCCGGTGTACTCCATCCGTTCCAGAATACCCGCAACCGATTGACCAATCCAATGGTAAGGGCGTTCCGGCATTTTCTTCCGCTTTTTCGGGTCAGGATGGTTTTCCGACTGTTTGGCATACAGCGCCTTGGTCGTCAACACCTTATCCTGCTCCAGTATGCGGGCAATCTGTTCCGGCCCCTTGCCGTCAATGGCCAAGTCAAAGATGCGCTTGACTACTGGGGCAGCATCCTCGTCAATGATCCAATGGTCTTTATCGGCTGGGTCAGTGCGATAGCCATAGGGCGGTTTTCCCAGATGCTTTCCGCTGGTGCCTTTCTGACGGAATACGACCCGGACTTTTTTGCTGGTGTCCCGTGGATACCACTCGTTGAACAAATTGCGAATAGCGGCAAAGCCGTCGCTGTCGCCCCGTTCACTGTCCACACCATCGTTGACGGCGATAAAGCGCACATCGTAGCTGGGGAAAATGATGTCCGTGTACTGCCCAACGGTCAGGTAATCTCGGCCAAACCTGCTGAGATCCTTGACCAGCCAGCAACCGACGAGTCCCTGCTTAACCAGTGCAAAGCCTTCCTGTACGCCAGGGCGGTCAAAATTGGTTCCCGTATATCCGTCATCCACCAGAATTTTCAGGTTGGTGTAGCCATGCTCGGCTGCATACCGGGTTAAAAACTCTTTTTGATTCTGTATCGAATTTGATTCTCCATCCAGCGCATCCTCATTGCTGAGGCGGCAATACAGGATGGTGATTTTCTGCTGATCCAACATAGCGTCCTCCTTTACGGTTGGGTCAGCTGACAGAATCGGTGTGCATGGTGATATTGTAGCATGAATTTGAGTCTGTGTCATGAACAAAGCGCCTCCTTATTCGAAAAAATGAGCCGTTTTACCTTGTGGGTAAGCGGCTCATTTCCGTCACATACAGTCTCCAGCAGATACCAGGTATTTCCGATTTTTCGCTCCACCGTACCGGTGAACGGATTCATCCGGTTTTCCCACCGTTTCCGGCATTCTTCCAGAAAGTCGATCGGCGGCTCAAAAATCGGGTCAAAGCAGGATTCTATGTCGATTCCCACACAAGCATGGATCAATTCTTGTGCAGGAGCACCATCGAGCATCAGCTTATTGAGTTTTGTTGTCAGATTGGTCATAAGCAAAAATTCCTTTCTATTAAAGTTCCATATCCTGTGATTTGCGGCGGACAGGTTGGTCATGTTGTTTTGTGTCCCGTGTCCGGGTCAAAATGGCGTTAAGAAAAGCCCGCACCTTTTCGGGTGCGAGCTTGACAGCTTCCAGATAAGGCCGTGCCTGTTCTTTCAGCGATTCATATCGCTGTTTCCAAACAGCGGCACTTTTTTGTGCGCTTTGCAGTTTTGCTTCCAAGCGGCTGTTTTCTGCCTTGGCAAGAATCCCATTGACCGCATAGTCTTTGAGCATATCGCATTCAGATGGAGTGAAAGTGATATTGCCGGTAATCGTCTTTTTCCCCATAGAACGGATTTCCTGTACAGTCAAAGCAGCGGTGCGCTGTTCTTTGGTTTGCTTTTGCAGGGATTGCAGCTCTTTCTGCTTTTTCTCAACAGCAGCCTGTGCGCTGTCCAGCGTTTGTTCTTTCTGAGCGATTTGGGCGGTCACATCTTCCAGCCGCTGCTGCTCCTGTGCCACCTTAAACTGGGTCACCGTCAGATGTTCCTCGGTGCTGCCTCGCTCTCCACGCTCCACATCGGTATATCCGGCAGCTCTCATGTGCTGGTAAAAATCATCCTGCAAAATGGAGTAGGATTTCTTTAGAACCGGCTTTCCATTTTTCTGCAAAACGGGATTCCCGGCTTCGTCCAGTGCCAGTTGGGACAGCCACTTTTTGCTGCGGCTGACCTGCATAATGGTCTCCTTGACCGTCCCCACCAAAGCCTTATCCTTGCACCGCTTCGACCAAAGAATCTGCTTTTCCACCACTGGGACATACACTACATGAAGGTGGTAATGATACACATCCTGCCCCAGAGCTTCCGACATGGCCCGGTTGATCTCATCGGCGTGCATGACGGCAGAGAGGATATACTGTTCGCCCCCCACAATCTTCACGGCGGCTTGATAGGCTTCGGCGTAAAACTGCTTGGCAAACTCATAGCCGCCGTGATTGTGGAAATAGGCGGAGTTCACATCGAAAATCAGTTCTCCATAGTGAATGGCATCCGGCTTCAGCCCACGGGTGGAGATTGTGCCGGAGGATTCCATCTGGGCAAACAGTTCCGTATAGCTGGCGGATGGCTTTTTGAAGTGGACGTTATAGCTGAGACGTTCCGGGATAATATCCGGGTTGCGGTAGCTGTCTTTTTCCCGTTCATTGTGCTTTTGGGTGTTGCCGATGTCCTTGTCCGGGACATCCACATTTCTGGCGCTTGTACGGTCGATTCCATCGTTTCTGGCCATAAAAATCAGCTCCTTTCCGCTTGGTGGCAGACGGCTGGGGATGGGGATGCACTTCCTGCGGGAAGTGTAATAACCCACTATAACACTTTCAGCCCAGAGGTCTGCAAAGTGCCGTGGGCTCTCCCGAGGGGCTCTCCGAGGGGAAATTGCGGTCATTGCGATGACCGCTGCTGAACCACCCAAAAACCGTCTGCATCGTTTTCTGTTGTTCAGCCCGGACAGCCGATGTTTTGCGAAACACCGGCAATCCGGCGGCAGCGAAAAATCGAATGTTTTCGCCGCCTGTCCATAGCAATACTGTGGTATTACTATGGGGACAAGAGAGAGTGGCCGCAGGAACGACAGGCATCATTTGTCCCTCCGCTTCTGCCATACAAGGTCATAGCCGAGAGCATAAGCAAGCTGAACCGCCTCCACATACCGCAGAGACTCCCGCTGGAGCTTGTTGGACAGGTTGGAAACGCTGTCGCTCCAGCCGTAATCCTCGGAAAGCTGGTCAACGACCTCCTGCATCGTGCAGCCGGAACGCACGATGTACGACTTGATTTCATTTCTCAAATTGGATTTCATAGAAACCACCTCATTCTTTCGTAAACTCAGTTTTCCGTGAAGCATATTCGCTGCACGGTTCGGTAAACACGGATAACATTCAAAAAATTGCTCAGGATTGCGTCCATGAAGAACTGTCTGCAACAGCACCCCATCGACTTTACGATTAGGTGGGCTTGCCGCCGAAACGGTGAATAAAGCTGCCTTTCCGCATACCAGCGTCACTGTTCCGCAAATCACCGAATGATGATTTGTGTTCTGTTTACGGTAATCTTTTTCACTGTTTGCACAACCATTGACCGGAAAGCGGCTATTTTAGGAAATCTCTGAGCTGAACAATATAAAAATGAACTTTGAATTTTTGCGTTCGTGCGTTCCTCTGTTCCAAAAACTGCACCTAATCCGGAACACATGAACGCATGAACAGAAGGTTTTGAGTTCCCTTACAACTCCATAGGCGAGAGCAGAACATAAATGCCCATATACCCCCGGCACCGCTTTCCGCCGCCGATGTGCAGATTGCTGACCGGCTCCAAATGATAGCGTTCTGCGTTTTGGCTGAGCTGGTTTGCGAAACTCTTTGGGGACAGTGGGTTTTCTGCGTTATCCTCACACCACCGCTTATAGGCAGCATACAGATTTTTGGTGCTGGCTTCATAATCGGCCTTGAATGCCACATAACCCTCAGAATCGAGGAAGTCCAGAATGTTGTTGGCATCCCGAACAGCGGAAGAGATATTGTCCTTGGCTCTCTGGCTGATAGTAAAGTGGTAGTGATTGGCAATCAGCCGCCGCAATCCCTCCAGCATCCAGAGAAAGACCCCCTCTTTTTCGGCAATCAGCTTCTCGGCAAGAAACGGATCATCGAACCGATCCGCAGGCTTGTCCTTGGTGGTGAGAATGATTTGGCGGCGAAAGAAGCCGTCGCTGCGGTCGTGAAGTGCAGTCAATGCCCCGTTGCCGAAACAGAGAAAACGCACATAAAGCTGCCCCTGATAGCTCTGTTCTTTCTTCCGTTCCAAATCCATCCGCAGTTCTGCTGTCACGATGGATTTTACATAGTTGGTTTTGGTCAAGGCGTTCATGTCCAGATCATCGTCCACCATCAGCAGCTTGCCCTCCAGGTCGGCTCTGGCGAAACGGTTGTTTTCTACCTTCTGGATGGAAGTGGTGTTCATGTTGAACCCGAAAATGGCGTTTATCACCACACCGATCCGGCTTTTTCCCTCACCACCCTTGCCGATCAGCATGAGCATTTTCTGTCCTTTGGTGGACGGAATCAGGCAGTAGCCTAGATATTCCTGCAAGGCGGGAATATCCTCCGGCTCCAACAGCTCCGAAAGAAAACACAGCCATTGTTCCGGTGCAGGAGCCTCTGTCTGATAGGACACCGGCAGGCGGTTGCTGCAATACTCTTTTTCTTCTGTGAATGTGCCATCCAGAAAATACGTGCCGTTCGCCACATGGATGCGGTCACATTGCAGGGGCAAAGGGTCTGTGTATGCCGCCAGCTTCAACGCCTTGATTATCTGTTCCACCGTCTGTGCAGCCTTGGCATGAAGCCAAGGCGAGATTTCCTCATAAATCGTTCGCTTCAATTTGTTCTCATCCGGCAGCTGTCCATCCACGGTATAAAAGCGGTCGTTGATACAGCGCATGGGATGCCGGGACAGAAAATCCCGGCAGTATTCCGGCTCGACGATTTTCCCCTTGTCATCGATCCAAACAGGGTTATTCATGGTATCGCTCCTCTCTCAGGCGGGCTTGTAATTTGCGGATGTATCCGTCTGCCGTTAGTTCGCTTACGACTTCGCTTCGTTCATAGGAATCGCCTTGCAGCAGGATGTCCAGCTGATACTCCACCCAGGGCAGACGGTGACAGGCTTCCACGAACCGCTCATCCAGCGCATCTTCCGGCGCTTGCGGCGCATACCGCCTTTCCCAATCCAGGAGCAACCGCCGATACTGGTTCAAAACAGAAAAGCACAGCTGCTCGTTCTCACGAAGCTGCTGTGCTTTGGTTTTCTGCTTCAATTTTTGACGAATGGATTCCGGCAGGGGCTTGTCCGGTGCAAGGTGAAAGTCCGACACCAGTTTTCGTGCCGCATCATACAGCCGAAGGTCAAACAGTTTGGCAGTCAGGTCGATCACGTCCCCGTGTTCCCCGCAGGCAAAACAGTGGTAGTGGTCATCCGATACATACAGGCTCGGATGACGGTCATTGTGGAACGGGCACAGCGCCATGCCATAGTGGTTGACATCGATTCCATACACCTGCGCTGCTTCCCGTGTGTTGATGCCTGCTTTCACCACTTCAAACAGATTCATACAGATTCCCTCCATTTCCTTTTTGATGGGGCAGTTTTCTCACCCCTCTGTATAGGTTATGGGGAAAATCGAAAAAAACAGGCGAATGGCATGACAAGCCGTTTTCAAAAAACATGACAAGAATTTAATTGTGTGCTATTATGAAAATAGAAAAACATGACAGGAGGGAGAAGATGGACAAGATCATCAACCATGCGGTTTTGTCGCTGGATTTCTGGCAGGACACCGTAACCTATGAGGGGTGTACGATGCCCACAGGAACCATTGGCTGCGAGGTGCTGAACATCCCGGACAGCACCATTGAGAAGCTGGATACTCCCTGCAATGTGCTGAACCAGCTGCTTCAGGGGATGAACACCGGTTCCGTAGATATGGAGCTGCTTCCGCAGGTGCAGCAGGCCGCTGGCGAGATCATCTCCTTCTTGCAAGCAACGCCGCCATTCTCCCGTCTGGATCGAGGCTATTTTGAGCAAAAGCTGGCCGTCATCTTTTCCGAAGAATCTATGAAGGATGCAAAAGCCTATTTGCAGCTCACTCAGCCGGAGCAGTTAGTCTGCGCTCTGACCGGACAGCACGGCAAGGCAACGCTGCTCGTCCGGGTAGCGCAGGTGCTGGGGCATTTGAGCTATTCTCTAAGGCAATACAAGGAAGCCTTGACGAAATTTGCGGAGCGGTTGAATGAACCAGGCTATGACCGCACTCCAGATGGTTATGCAGCGATGTTCGGACAGTTCTTCAGAAACAAACCAACTTTATCGCTGGAAAATCCATCTTGGATGACTCTGACCAATGCTTCGGTGCAGTATGTGTCCGCTACTCGTCCCGGAAAGACGGAGCCTCAGCTGGTCAAGCGGATGCACTATGTTTCTTTTGTGGGAATGTTCCGATCTGACCTGTTCGAGGGGCTTTGCGTAGGCCACGCCCCCAAGAAATGCCCCATCTGCGGCAGATGGTTTCTCACCATTGACGCACGGCACACCAAATACTGCGGCGGGCTGGCCCCCGGCGACCAGCGTGGACGGACGTGCCGGCAAATCGGCAATCTGAGAGGCCGGGAACAACGTGAGCTTGCGGATGACCATCCTATCAAGGCGATTTATACCCGCCGTATGAACACCATCCTGCAAAGCACCCGCCGGGGAAAGTTGGATGAAGAGACGGCAGCAGCTATGAAGAAGCTGGCAAAGGATAAGATGCTCCGTGCGCTTTCAGATCAGCGTTATGCCAGCACTGTCTATGAGCGGGAAATGACTCAGCAGGCACTTTTGGAAGCAGTACAAAAGAAATAGCGGCAAAACATCAGAAAGGCGGTGAGGGAAAATGGATACAGCGTGGACATGGGAACTGCCCGGCTACTGTGCCAAATACAGCTTTTTGACTGAAACCAAGGGCTTGACCATGCGGGAAGCGGAACGCATCTTTCAGCTTGACCCGGAACCGCCTGTTCGGGAAAGCCTGAATGATTACATCATGGAGGCTGTGCAGAACCGTGAACAGCGCTGGTTTTCCTTTTTCCTGCACCGCTATGAAAACCGGCTCAATGGCCGTGTTCGCCGTTTCCTGCTGCGGGAGGGGCTGGATCGCTATGACCCGGAACGCTTTTTGGACTATAAAATGGGCTGTGTACTTGCCATGCTGGATTGTCTGTGGGAATACGATCCCGCACAAGGGGCAGATTTTCTGACCTATGCCCACCATTTTATCGGGAACGCCCTTTTGACCTGCCGGATGCAGGAGGAGACCGGTTCCTTTGAAAATGTGGATGAGTACAAAGCTGTGCGTGGGATTGCTTGGCTCTATAATCAATCCGGTCAGTCTGAACAGGCGGCGATTCAGGAATATGCTCAGAAAAATAGTTGCACCGAGGAAACCGCAGCGAAGTTTTTGGCATTGGCCAAGCAAAATCGCAGCCGTGTTCCGTTTTATCAGACCGTACAGGATGAGGATAGCGAAGAAACCGGCGAGGATGTCAGCCGGGATGACCACTGGGACTATGCGGAGGTTCTCTGGAACGGTATCCGGGCTGAAGCTGTCCGAGAAGCATTTGAAAAACTAAATTACCGAGAGCAGACTCTTTTGGAGAAGCGAAACGCCATCTGTATGACCTGTGGTAGGGTCAGCCCACTCAGCACCCGGCTGACCTTTGAGGAATTGGCGGTACTTTTTGAGGGCAGCACAGCCAGCGGCGCAGAACGGGCCTACCGCAAAGCTGTGGAGCACTTAGCCTGTTTGCTGACAGACGCCGGGGTGCTTCACATGATTCGCCTAAAACGTAAATCCCAGACCAAACGCAAAAAGAAAATCGCCGCCGCTGTCTACCTGTATCAGGTGGACAACGACGGCGAATGGGGCGAAATTTCGTTTGATTTTGAAGCTGGAACAGCGGAGATCATTCGGTTGGCAGAGTGGGATACGACGGTAAGTAAGAAATTTGCACAAAAAGCGATTCAATACATTCTGACCTGTAATGCTAAATTATGTAAAGAAACCACTCTAATATATGAATAAATGTCAACAGCTATGGATGGATTCCACTTCCTGTTGTGCTCCGCAATCGTTCATAGACAACACCTACCAACAAATCACGAACGGTATCTCCGAACTTGGCGTCATCCAGAACCCTTTCACAGAACTGCTGATTCTGCGCCATGCGCCCGATAACCACGTCCATGAACGCATCATTAAAGGGAAACCGGAAATGTTCTTGTGAATTGTTGCGGGCTTGGACACGCAATTCCTCGTTGGCATCCATATCAGAAACAATTTGCTCCAAGACCTTGTCGATGTTAGTAAACTCTGTGCCAAACTTTTCGTTGATTTTATCAATCAGCTCAGACAGAGGGGCCTTTTCTTCCTCTGGCTTCGGTTTTCCGGGATGAAGTTTATTGGGCAACGGCTCACTTTGCTCCAGCGTAATAGACCCTTCAAAAATTTTCTGAACCCGGTAATATTGCAGCGATACTTCATCATCCAGAAAAATAGGACCGCCGCCCTCTCGCTTTGGCAGTTTCTTCTGAAGAAATTTTGCGTAAGCATGGAACTTATGCAGGTCGGCATCATCTAGTCGGATGATGTTGGTGAGGAATGTGTAGGTACGAACAAACTTTGCGAGGGTAGTCTTGAATTCTTCCTGCTCGTTCTCATCCAAACCGTTATATCGATCCACTGCCGGATCAAGGAAACTGTTGAGTACGCCAAAATCCATATTTCCCTGTTTCTTGGTAGGCTTGAAAAATGCTTTAGAGAAAGCCTCAATCTCACTCTGCCAATACACACGAAATTCATCCAATTTGGATTTCAGTTCATATACGATGTTGGCGTCTGTTGTCTCCTCAATACTGGTTTCTTCATAATACGGGGCAAAAGCGGCTCGTATATCCTCGGCAGAGTTTACAAAGTCCAAAACAAATGTATCATCTTTTCCGAAGCAGGTTCTGTTCAACCTGGAAAGTGTTTGGACAGCTTTTACACCACTAAGCTTTTTATCTACAAACATGGTGTGCAACAACGGCTCATCAAACCCAGTTTGGTATTTTTCCGCAACCAAAAGTACCTGATACTCGCCGCTGTGGAATTTTTCCGGTAGTTCGCTTTCTTTTATTCCATTTAGACTGACTTCGGTGTATTCCTCTCCGCCATCATGGACAGTCCCAGAAAATGCGATCAGGATACCCAGCTCATTTTCGTATCCCATCTTTTTGATGTAACGCTGAAACTCCTGATAATACCGGACTGCGTGCAGGCGTGAGCCGGTCACTACCATTGCTTTGGCCTTGCCGCCAATCTTGTCTTTGGTGACAGTGCGGAAGTGTTCTACGATGATCTGGGTTTTCTGGGCCAGATTGTGCGGATGCAGACTTAAGAATTTGCCAAGCGCCTTATTTGCCTTGCTTTTTTCATAGCGGGGATCATCGGCAATTTTCTTGCCGATTTTGAAATAGGTATCGTAGGTTACATAGTTTTTCAGAACATCCAGAATAAAACCTTCTTGAATGGCCTGCTTCATCGAGTAAATATGAAAAGCATGAGGAATACCGCTTGCATCCGGGGTTCCAAACATTTCCAGCGTTTTCGCCTTGGGTGTTGCGGTAAAGGCAAAGAAGGACAGGTTAGGCAACCGACCATGTGTAGCCATTTCTTTTGCGATTTCATCCTCGCTGTCGGATTGCTTGCGCTCTTCCTTGGCCTCCTCATCCGCAACCTTTTGGAGCTGTTCTTCCTCCGTTAGCCCCTCAGCATTTCCCAGGATCGCCTTCATTTTTTTGCTGGCTTCTCCGGTCTGGGAAGAATGGGCCTCATCCACAATGACCGCAAACCGCTTGCCGCTTAAATCATCTACCTTTTCAAGGACAAACGGGAACTTCTGAAGTGTGGTAATAATGATTTTTTTACCTGTGTTCAAAGCATCTGCCAGCTGTGCGGCGTTGTTGTCGATTTTAGTCACAACGCCTTCCACGTGCTCAAACTGGTAGATGGTATCCTGAAGCTGTTTGTCCAATACGAGACGATCTGTAATCACAATGATGCTGTTGAATACAACCTTGTCATTTTTATCGTGCAGGTTAGACAGGTGATGTGCCAGCCAAGAAATAGAGTTGGATTTTCCGCTTCCCGCACTATGCTGAATCAGATAATTGTGTCCGGTTCCGTTTGCGTAGACATCGGCAACGAGCTTACGGACCACATCCAGCTGGTGGTAACGTGGGAAGATCATAACAGACTTTTTAGGATTCTTTTTATCTTCCTGCAAATGAATAAATCGCTGTACAATGTCCAGCAGGCTGTCTTTTTGCAGGACTTCTTCCCACAGATACGAAGTCCGGTAGGTACTGTTCCCAACAGGGTTTCCCTTGCCGCCGTTGTTTCCCTTATTGAACGGCAAAAAATAGGTATTGAGGCCATTGAGCTTTGAGGTCATCCACACTTCTTCGGTGTCCACAGCAAAGTGAACCAGGCATCGAGCTTTGAACGAAAGCAGAAGTTCTCTGGGATCACGGTCTTTCATGTACTGACGCTTTGCATTTTCGACAGTCTGACCGGTGATTGGATTTTTCAGTTCCACCGTCGCAACAGGCAATCCATTGATGAACAGCACAACATCTATGGAGTTCTCATTTTTCAGGCTATAATGCACCTGCCGGGTGATGGAGAGAATGTTCTTCTCATAGAGTGCCTGACTGGTTTGGTTCATGCCGCTGGCAGGCTTGAAATAGCACAGAGATAATTTGGCGGGAGCATCTACAACGCCATGCCGTAGCACATATAATGTTCCGTATGTATCAAGATCACGATACAGCTTCTTCAGAAAACCCGTTTCCACATTCTTTCCGTGTTTTCTGCACAGCTTTTCCCATTCAACGGGCTGGCTGTCTTGAAGAAACTGAAAGAGCTGCTTGGTGTCTATGGCAAATTCACGATTATAGTCACGGGGATTCCCTTTGATATATCCGCCGTGGTCAATCAGGCTGTATTCAATCTCTTGTTCAAATGTAATTTCTTTGGTTTCGATTGCCATTATTGACCACCTCCTATCAAAGTACAAATCCAAGGGATTAGCCCCACCATACCGCCAATGATGGCCGATATGACAGCAATCCGCCATTCCCGCCGGGAGAGTTTTCTCTCGGCTTTTTTTGCAACCTTTTTGTTAGTGAAATAGTTATGACCATCCACTGTGAGGGACAGATAGTATGGAATGTTGTCAGCCCACTGTGTTTTTACATAACCACATTCTCTCAATTCCCGAAACGTATCCCGGAGCAGGGTATCCTGCTGCATGGATAATCCATCAAACCGCTTACTCCAATAAGCCGCATTGTCCTGACCGCTGGCTTGGAGGTCGATAATTTCTTTCAGCAAAGTTTCGCCTTGCGGTGACAATTCTTGATAGTTCATTCTACTGCCACCTTTCCGGTTACCACCTCAGAAATGACGCTTTGGCGGTATTCCTTTAGTTTTTCGATCTGTTCTGTAATATCCGCAATGATGCTGTCAATTCGTGCGGTTTCCTTATTCAAATATTCGGCAATGTCTTTTTGCTCATCCATTGGAATCAAGGGGAGAGGAACCTGCACAAAGTTTGAAAATCTCAAATCTTGACCATCACGGATAAAGTTTGCCGTGCGCTGCAATGCCTGAATATATCGGGGAGACTTGAACAGCCACTTGAAATACTCCGGTTCCACACCCGCCTTAGGCTTCAGAACAATGTAATGCCACGTGATGCACCCTAGAATATAGCTGATTTCCAACCCGCCTTGAAAGCTACGCAGACTGATTATGAAATCGTTGGGCTCGACGTGCTTCCAGTTTTCCAGTCCTTTATCGGCCAAAACAATTTTATAGCTTTGCTTTTCCATATAATCTTCTTGAGAGATAATGCCATACTTTTGGCTGGCAGTTAGCTGAACATCTGTTTCGTGGCGGGTTTCTTTGCTTTGAGCAAACAATGCCTTTGCCGGAACAATTCTCCAATTTTCGGGGACTTCGCCCAGCCATTCAACACTACTTTCGTACATTTTAGCCGTAGTTTTTATACCTCTTGTGACCGCATTGTTTATAGTGGTTGTCCGCTTTTCTTGCAGTAGAGTAACAAGAGATTCCTTTTGTGTGAGTAGTGCGTTGATGGCAGCTACTTTTTTATCGAGATGCTTTGAAATTTTCTTTTGAACACTTAACGGTGGAAGCGGTATCTTTATTCGGTTCATCGCCGATTGCGTCAATTTGTTAAGGATAGCCCCATTTATATATTCTTTATAATCAACGGCATTAAGCACATAAACAATATACTTTGGGTCAGCATTCTCCTTTATTCGCAGTACATGGATGTGATTGTTTGCCCATATGGGTTCAGTAATATGAAAAGCCACGGGACGTGTATGATCAAAAAAAGGGGCACCATCCTCACCTAAGAGAACAAGCTCTTCGTCAAACAATGCCTTGTCAACGTAATCAACAATGTTGCCTGCTCCCCAATACGGGATATTTCCTTGCATATCGGCACGCAAACTAAGCTCAACAGGAACTCTTTTTCCGTCAAGACATTCAATAACGTAGCGCAGCTGTGAAAGATTCCAGGTAGTAGGAATCTCTCCGATCCATGGAACGCTGCTATTTTTATAATCTGAATATTTCTTCATTCGGCAAACACCTCCGCCAAGCTCGCTTGGATGCGTTCCTCCAGAGCTCTAATATCTTCCATAATCACAGAACTGTCACGCAGCGGAGTGAATTTGTAGAAATAGCGGGTAAACGGAATCTCATAGCCGATTTTGGTCTTGCTCTCGTCAATCCAGGCATCCGGCACAAACGGCAGAACCTCACGACGGAAATATTCGTGGATGTCTTCCTTCAACGGCACCATTTCGTAGTCACGAAGGGAGGCATCTGCTTTTCTATTTCCTTTGCGGTCGATTACCGGTGTACCATCTTCGTCGAGCAGAGGTCGCTCTATAACAATTTTCCGGTATCCGAAATCTTCATTATCCAGATCCATATAGTTCTCATCCGGCTCGTAGGTGCTGTACAGGCGCACCAGTTCCGCACGATTTTCCGGGCTAATTATGTTGCGCTTATTGCCGAGGCCCTTGCGCATCTTTTCAAAGAAACCGGCTCCGTTGATCAGACGCACTTTGCCTTTTCTGCGGTTCTCTTTGCGGTTGGTCAAAATCCAGATATAAGTGGTAATGCCGGTGTTGTAGAACAGCTGATCCGGAAGGCCAATAATAGCCTCCAGCAGATCGTTTTCAATAATCCAGCGGCGGATTTCACTTTCTCCGCTTCCGGCATCACCGGAGAACATTGGCGAACCGTTAAATACAATACCGATGCGACTTCCACCTTTTTCCGGCGGGTTCATTTTGGAAATCAGATGCTGGAGAAACAGGAAAGAGCCGTCCGAGATACGGGGCAGACCAGCACCAAATCTGCCACGATACCCTTGAGAAGCCGCTTCGTCCTTAATGAACTTCTCTACCTTTTTCCATTCCACACCAAAAGGAGGGTTGCTCAGCATATAGTCAAATGTCTGGGACTTGAATCCGTCCTCATTGAAGCTGTTTCCCAAAACGATACGGCTGTTGGTATTACCTTTCAAAATCATATCGGAACGGCACGTTGCGTATGTTTCGGGGTTTAATTCCTGCCCAAAGGGGATTACCTGGGTCGTGCTGTTCAGAGACTCCATTTTGTTCTGGGCAACGGACAGCATTCCACCCGTGCCGCAGGCCGGGTCCAGAATGGTGATGACCTTTCCATCGGTATTTGCAATTTCGTCCATATCGGGATCGAGCAGCACTTCTACCATCAGTTCGATTACCTCACGGGGCGTGAAGTGCTCACCAGCAGTTTCGTTGGACTGCTCAGAAAATCGCCGGATCAATTCCTCGAACATATATCCCATTTCCAGATTATCAATCTGGGTGTCACTCATATCAATCTCCGCAAAACGCTGCACAACCAGATAAAGTAGATTGGCCCTTGAAAGGCGATCAATGACCCCGAAAATTTCAAAGTTATCCATGATTTCACGGACATCTTCGGAAAAGCCATTGATGTAATCCCGCAGATTAGCTTCGATAGCGTTGCTGTCATCCATCAGCTTTTCAAAATCGAACTGGCTGACATTATAGTAATCATGACCAGTCATGCGCTTAAAGATAGGACGCTTGTTGCTGACCGTCAAAGTCTTATTGGCCTCCATAATTTTTGCCTTGGAAGGTGCAAGTACACAGTCAAAGCGACGCAGCACAGTAAAGGGCAGAATCACCTTGCCGTATTCGCTCTGTTTGAAATCGCCACGCAGCAAATCGGCTATGCTCCATATAAAATTGGCCTGTTCATTGATGTTCATATATCTGCTCCCTCTTCCCTGAGTCTCTTATACCGTTCGTATGAGATAACGACGTTCTGCGGCTTATTTTGCTTGCTGACAATCAAAACTTTGTCCTGCTCGTTCACTTCCTTAAAAATGCGTGAAGCCTGGCCCTTTTGAAATGATGTAATCGCTTCGTAATCCGGCGTCACGGTAGAAGCGGACCTCTTTTTCGCCACAAAACCACCTCTTTTCGGCAAAATATGTCGATTTAATTTTAACATAAAGTCATTACTTTTCGCAAGATAAAAAACTACATAAAAGTAATGACTTTTTCTTATAAATCGTTATGGGGCAAGGCTGTCACATGGATTAATCCCTTGCCCTCTCTTTTTCTTGCATATTCGAGAAGATCTCTTGCATTGCTGGCAGGGTGCCACGCATAGGCAATGAGAAAATCAGTATGATCGACCATATACCGATTTGCCCTGACAATAGCAACCTTACGAGGGACATTTTCCATCCCTGGAGGATAGTAGGTACTGTCAAATCCATCCGGTACAGGAATCGGGCGCTCTGCTGGATGGTACGGCAGCAATAATGTCAGTCCGACTTCTGGATGAGCTTGTTTTGCGGTTTTAACGGCTTTTGCCGCAAAACCGTCAAAACATCCATAATGACCAACAATAAATTCGGTAACGCCGTAGCGGACTATATGCTCCTCAACAGTGGCGCATAGCACTGGATAAATTTCTTCCGGTGTTTCTCTATGCCCAATAAAGAAGCAGCTCTTCTGTCTCACTGAAATCATTCCCCTCTTTTACTTGTGCATATCGTTAAAATTATACGACTAAAATTATTAAAGAGCAACGACAAACAAAAGTATAATTTACGAAGAACGCAAGCAAAGGGGTGATGCAGGTGAAAGATATTCTCTCTGCCATAAACACATATCGAGAGGAGCGGGGCTGGACGGAGTATCAGCTTGCAGAACGCTCTGGTTTGCCGCAGTCTACGATCTCCTCGTGGTATCGCAAGAATATGGTTCCCACTATTCCGTCGTTGGAAAAAATCTGTACGGCTTTTGGCATCACGCTTTCTCAGCTGTTTGCAGAAGAAGATTCACCAGTTTCTCTGACTGATTCGCAAAGAAGGCTCCTTGAACGATGGTCGAGATTGAGTGAAGAGCAACAAGCGGTAGTGTTTGCTTTGATTGACAAAATGTAAAAAGCCGCCAGAAGCAGCATCTCATGGATGTGCCTCTGGCGGCTTTGCTTATGAATCGAAATCCAACTGTGGAGTCTCTGTTACGGTTCGCAGGTATTCTTCCGGATCGCCATTCAAAATCAATTCCGCATAAGACAGCGGATCGTTGTAGATGAGCCAGTCCAGTTCAGACCGCTGGAAACGGCTGTTTGCCACCTCATCCTCAACAGCGGTACAGTTAATGGAAATTATGCTTCCGTTAGAATATTTCAGTTCCACACAGCCGGTATCCATGTTAAATTCACAGGAAAGTAATGTTTTCATAATGCTATCCTCCAATATTGGCTCTGTTAACAAGAAAAACTCCCGCCTGATTCCTGTTAGGAATCAGGCGGGAGTTTCGTATGCACCCGAAAACCGTCAGCTAACAGTTGATAAGTGATTTAGTTCCTTATCACTGTTAATCCAATGGTTCCAGGGTTTTCCTTTTTGCCTTAAATTGCAAAATTTTAGTTCATTGCCGTCCCAGCGGCGTCCTAAATTTAATATTTTGCATTTCTGCCAATCATATTTTCGATGCTATAGCATGTCAAAAATTCATACTGGATGTCTGCCACCTGTGCAATAAGGAGCCAGGCATATCAAAAAGGGGGATGTATTTTACATTCCCCCTTTATTATGTGGAAGAAGTTTAAACATGAATATTTTAGCAGTTTATGTCCTAATATATACAAAGAAGAGTTTTCTTGTCGCAAATTATAGCTCAGTGAGATTAAGGAACCAATCTATATAACTTGATATATTCCGCTGTAAAAAGAGAAATAAAAATTCTAAATATTTTTGCTGTTCTCAGCTTTCTATTTCGTTATTCCAAATAGAGACATTTATTAAATAAAAACTCTAAATCTCATTAAGTGAGGAATATTTCTGGATATTTTTATACACTGGGCCAAAAAATAACTTATTCGTACGACAACGGGCCGCGGTTCGGCTCGTTTATGACGAACCGATGGAGAAACTGACCGAGAAACAGAACCTAACCACGGGCCCCATGGACCCGGCGGACTGTTATGTGCCGGGATTTGGGTAGAAAATAGATACCGTGTGCTTCCCGATGGCATGGGCTATGCGGAAATCCTGATCAGGCAGATGGGCATTACGGATGAGATGATTCGCAAGTACCGGGAGAAGGTTACACATGACGGGCTGGGAGCCTGTCTAAAAGCTCTGGCTCGACGGGGCTGGCTGGCTGCGGAGCCCGTCTATACCTGCATGGTACAACACACCAGAGAGACCCAGGAGGGCCGGGAACTGTGGGGGCGGTATTGGAGCGGTATATCCGTTGGTTCGAGTACCACCTAGTACAGTCTAAACACATTGATAGACCCGGATTAGAGTACACATAAAGCAGATAATGGAGCACTGCATGAGGAAGTACCGGAACAGACTGAGGCGGATGAAGCAGTTCTGGAGCATCCGGTATTTCATAAGAATTCCGGGGGGAGCCTGGGAAGTGAAAAAAGACCTGCTGCATTCATGCAGCAGGTCTTCTTGAGTGCGCAGTCAAAATCAATACACGCCGTACTTGTAAACGCGATCGGGAACGTCCTTATTGATCTTGTCCTCGTCGATCATGGCCACGGCGCGGACGATGGTGCCGTCGCCCATATACCAGCGCAGCGGGAAGGCACAGAACATGAAGCGCTGTCCCTTCACCTTCTCGATGTCGCCGCCCAGGTTCTCAATACCCATGACGTTGTTGCCCAGCAGGATGGTATGCACCGGCTCCCACTCGGGGTAGTCCTCGATGGGCTCATGACCAAACTCCTTCTTGTACTCGTCCACGATGCGGGGGACGTAGGGGCCGGGGCCGTGCTGGGCCGCGTAGGTATAGAGGATGTGGTCCAGCGCCTGCAGATCGAAGCCCACGCCCTTGACCTTGTGGTCCACCAGCCAGTGGGCGCCCTCGATGGACATGCCGGGGGAGTACATGAAGTAGTCGTCGTTCTCGCCCCAGCGCTGGTTCATGCCGGTGCAGATGAGGACCCAGTCGCCCTCCTGGATGCCGCCCTCCACCTTGTCGGCGGCCTTCTCGATGTCCTCAACGGTGATCAGCTCCCAGTGCTTTTTGGGGATATCCAGGCAGACCGCAGGGCCATAGTAGTTCTCCAGAGGCAGCTCGTGGGTGTAAGGAGACTCGGGAATCACGTGGGAGGGGGAGTCGGCGTGGGTGGAGTTGTGCATGTGGAAGTCGTTGAAGGTCTGAAGCAGACGATAGTGCATGGGCATGTGCTGCACACGGTCGATGTGGAAGTCGCCGTTGGAGGGCCACAGGGGATTGCCGCGGCCGAAGGGATGGGACAGGTCAACAAGTACGGTCTTGCCCATAGTATAAGACTCCTTTTCTTTATGATTAAAATTGAGTTGTAACAAAATCAGGAACAGACGGCGGGCTGAAAATGAAGATCTGTGGCGGTCTGGATCATCTCATCCCAGGTGGAAAAGCGGGTGCTCTCCTGCACGAAACGGTCCAAAAGCGCGTCGTCATAGATGAGACAGTCGGAATTCCAGTTTACAAAGACAGCGCTGGAGTAGCGAAAGCCCTCAAAGGACTGGAAACGGGTATTGGCCTGCATGAAGGAATCGTCAAAGATTTGCATCAGCAGGTCCTTCATTTTCTGGGGGTAGTCCACATATTGAAAAGCCATATCAACCTTCCTGACTGCCGTAGAACTTCTGAGCCTGTTCCTCCACGTACTTACGCCACACGGGCTGGTCGGCAGCCATACGGGGACGGATGTACTCGCTCATCTGGCCGCCCTTGCCGTGGACCAGCTCGCCGTTGCTGATGGACATATACAGCAGAGGCTCAGAGGGGGGGCAGCCCTCGATGTGGATGGCGTTGGGGTGCTTCTTCAGGTATTTGCGGGTACAGTTGCCGTGGAGCACCAGCTTCTCGTCGGGTACCTCGTCGGGCACTTCATTTTTTCCGCCAGCCACAACCACGAAGTCGGAGCGGCGCTCGTAGTCGCCGATGGCCTTCAGAGTCTCCATGTTGATGGCCAGCAACGCCTGACAGCTGGAGCAGGCGCCATCACACAGCACCTTGTACTCGGGCCAACGGGTGCTCATATCACCGATGTAGGGAACCCACATTTTCTTATAGCATTCGGCGACGGTGGCGCCCACAACGTCAATGTTCTCCCGCTCGGTGATACCCAGTCCGGTCTCGGCAGCCACCCGGAAGTAATCCACCGCCTCGGCGTCGATGCCGACCAGATCGCAGGCGATCAGGTCCACGGCCACGGGATCGGAGGACCCCAGGATGCAGCCCACTTCAATGGGAACGGGGGTATGGGGGGAGTAGCCGCTGGCGGGACGGATGGCGTCCACGATGTTGATATCCGCGCGGCACACGCTCCACACATCCATCATAGCCATGGTCAGATTCTGCTGGTGCATCTGCAGGTGTACAGCATCCTGCACCACACCCTTAATATTCTTCAGGGCGCAGGAGAACACCATGCTGGCGTGCGCCTTCAGGATGGGCAGGTTGATGAGATGATCGGCCTCCAGCAGGCGGCGGGGCAGCTTGACATGATGGAGGTTGGAGCGGTAGCCGCGGACAGCCACATTGATCAGGTCCTTGTCGGCCTTAATATCGTAGAGCTCCACGCCCTCCTCGCGGGCCACATCGGCTATGCCAGAGACCTCATAGCATTCCATGGTATCGCAGCCGATGGCGGCAGCCTCGGCAATAACAATGCTCTTGGGATTGGCTTTCTTGACTTCGCGGATGACTGCGCGGACGACCTCGGGATTGGTGCAGACCGAAGTATCGGCGGGGGAAGCGTGGCCGGCGTTGGGCTTTAGCATTACAGTGGTGCCGGGCTTGATCATGTTTGTTACGCCGCCCATCAGGTCAAAGACCTTGGTGACGCTGTCCTGAATACTGGCCTCTTTGGCCAGAGCAACCAGCGCTTTCTTGTCAGACATACTCAGTTCTCCCTTCAGTTCTTGGTAATCTCTATTTCCATCAATGGATTATGCAAGGCTGATGCCAAGTGTAATGAGCTGCTTTTTGCTAAATTGCAGGGGGATTTGGGGCGTGTTGTTGCAGAAATAGGACAATACACAATTGCTTGTTGCAGCGCTGAAACAAACTTAGAGTAGCTTATGAAGCTTTAGCAGCTCGGCGAAGGCGTAATCCCGGAATTTGCACACACTGTCGACCGTGTTGCCAATGGAGGGATCCCGGTTGGCGATCTCCTCGTCAACCCCTTGGGCGTATACCTCATTCCAGGGGGTTGACTCCTCGCCGTATTTATCGGCAATGGCCCGGAAGCCGCCTTCCACGCCCAGACTGATAGTGAGCAGCTGGCCGGTGACCGCCATACGCATGCCGGGGCCGAACATAATTGCCTTGTCCATGTCCTCCACAGAGCATACGCCGTCCCGCACGCACTCCTTGGCGGCATCTAGTGCGGCCCAGGAAAGGCGGTTGACAATAAAGCCGTAGATCTCTTTTTTACACACCACGGCCACCTTACCCATGCCAGTGTAAATCTCCTTGGCCTTTTCAATGGCTTCGGGGGCGGTCTGCTCACCGCCGCACAGCTCGATCAGAGGCAGCAGGTAGGCGGGGTTATAGGGGTGGCCCACCAAGATAGATTGGGGATAGAGGGAGCCCTCCTGAAGCTTGGTGGGGAAGAGCTTGGAGGTGGAGCTGCATATAATGGCGTCGGGACCCGTGACTTTCTGAATGGTGGCATAGGTGGATTTTTTCAATTCCAGCCGCTCGGGGATGCATTCCTGCACGAAATTAGCGCTCTTCACGGCATCCTCCAGATCATTCGAGAAATGACAGGCATTTAGTGCGGCATCGGCCTGCTCTCTGGTGGCGGCGCCAGCCCCAACTAGAATATCCAGGATATGGCTGATGTTCTGGCGCATTTTCTCATGAGGCACCACATCGTAGAGAACCGTCTGATAACCGTTCAGCATGGCGTTGGCAGCCAAGCCGGCGCCGATCATACCGGTGCCTACAAAAACTGCTTTGATATTGCCCATGTCACTTTCCTCATTTCTTTGTTTGTTATCCAGGGCGTCTATGGTTACTGCGTCCTTACGAAAAGAATAAAGCAAACGACGTGCCAAATATTTGAGCATTAAACAAGGCTACAAACGGCTTATTTTAATCTGGCGTTGCAAAATGGAATCAAATTGGGACAGTGAATGGCGCTGTTATTGCAAATATGCAACAGCAGCGCCGGTGAGAAAACAAGTAGTTAAAAGCAGAAAGATATAGAAGTTTCTGTTTGTTCCTAAAATAGGTTTTATGTGGAATCCTGTCCCTGTCTGTGATTTTTCTGGAGGAGCGTTGACAAACGAGTTGTAATGCTGTTAAATTAGTGAAACACAAGGAGGGCCTATGTAAGGCTTTCATTTTAAGGTTGATTCGCACAAGTGTGTTTATTGTGCCCGGTGCATCCAGCCCTGAGCTTCAGTGATCCTGTATTTTGATGAATCGGGATTGCCGGCCATAAAGCAGAAGGCCGACGGCGTTGTGTGTGGGGAATGGCTGCTGCGGCTGTCAGCACTGCATGGCAGAGCAGGCGGCTCTACCCTGGCAGCATCAGCAAAAGCGACTGGGAAAAGCAGTTGGAGTGAGAGCCGGGCCCGCAATCCCGGTGTCATGTTTTTTGTCACTGCGCCCCATATCCTTGTGATCCACTCATAACGGGAGTGAGGACAGTGGAGGACTGGTCCGGTATTACAGCCTGATTCTGGGTTTTGGCTATCTGGAATATCGCTATGCCTGTGGCGTACAGCGGGAGGGGACCGCGGAAATCAGGGAGCTGAACCTCTGAACGCCTTTGTACCGATGGAAAAGATGGATAAAGGAGAAACGTAATGAACCAGTATTCGGCCATACGAGAGGTGCGGAGGCTTCTCAGAGCAGTAATGGAGCAAAGCCAGCGACCGGAACTGATTGAACAGTTGGAGGAGATTGACGTCCGATTAAAGGCGTTTCATGACCGGGGCATTGATTTTAAAGAAGTGGTGGACGGGCTGGATGACAGCATCATGATTACCGATGCGGAGGGGACGGTGTTGTACATCAACCCTGCCTACACCCGCAACACAGAGATTACAGAGGAGGACGTGCTTAATCGGGATGTCCGTAGCCTGATTGGCAAGGACAAACTGTTTACCGGCGGCGCGGTGACCAGTGTGCTGGAGAGTGGGAAGAGCGCCTTTCGGCTCTCCACCACTTACAAGACCGGGGAGCCGTTGGTGGGCTATGTGGTGGGGACGCCCATCTTCAAGGAGGACGGCAGCCTACGCCAGGTAGTGGCTTGCAGCCGGCCCATCGTGACTCTCAGCTCGTTGCAGGAGGATTTTGAGGCATTTGTTAAGGAAATCAATGCCATCCACCCCAAGACCATCACCACGGACTCAGACAAGCATCTGTCGGAGGGAATGATAGGGAAATATGGCTCCTTGAAGCAGATCGACACTCTGCTGGACCGGGTGGCGCCCACCGATGCCTCGGTCCTCATCACCGGCGAATCCGGCGTGGGCAAGGAGGTGGTAGCGGACGAGATCTACCGCCGCAGCCTGCGGAAGAACAAGCCCTATGTAAAGATTAACTGTGCCTCAATCCCGGGACATCTGCTGGAGTCGGAGCTCTTTGGATATGAGAAGGGGGCCTTCACCGGAGCCAACACCAAGGGCAAGGTCGGCCTGTTTGAGTACGCTAACCACGGTACACTTATGCTGGACGAGATTGGCGATATGCCCATGGACCTACAGGTAAAACTGTTGCGGGCCATCCAGTCCCAGGAGATCACCCGCATCGGCGGAACCCGCCCCATCAAGCTGGATATCCGCTTTCTGGCACTGACCAACGCAGACCTAAAGAAGAAGGTGGCGGAGGGGAGTTTCCGCCAGGACCTCTACTACCGGCTCAATGTGATCCCCATTGCTGTGCCGGCGCTGCGGCAGCGCACAGAGGATTTTGAGGAGCTGTGCCGGCACTTTATTCATCGCTTTACCAAAAAATATGACCGGACCTTTTGCCTGACGGAATGGCAGATCGACTATATGAAACGCTATCAGTGGCCGGGCAACATCCGGGAACTGGAGAACGTGATGGAGTACCTGATCCTGTGCAGTTCCGGTATCGGCCGCATTGAGGACGATGTGCTGAGAGGTCTGCTGAACGTGCCGGAGGAGAACCTGGGGCTACAGCCGGCAGCGCCCGCAATTGTGGAGTGTGCACAGGAAGAGGAGCCGGAGGAGCTGCCGCCGGAGGACCTGGACTTCAACACCGCAGTGGCTGGATTTGAGAAAAAGCTGCTGGAGCAGGTGCTGAAGGAATCGTCCAATCTACGGGAGGCCAGCCGCAAGCTGAATATTAACGCCTCTACCATCTGCCGCAAGATCAAGCAGTATGGGATTGACTACGAAAACCGCAGAAGCTGATTCAAATAGAAAGCAGCAAGGGCCGCCCGATTATTCCGGCGGCCCTTGCTGCTTAGAGAGAGATTGAAATAGGCGGGGAACGGATTACTTCATCAGCTCCTGCTCGGTAGCCACGTCCTTGTTGTACCTGGTGGGATGGATGATGGCGGTAAGGATCATGTTGACCACAAGCAGGCCGATGTAGAAGATGTAGGCGCCCCGCAGGCTGCCGGTGACCCGGATGGCGAAGGCGTTAACCTGGTAGTTGGTCATGAGCACAATCTGCATCAGGGGGAAGAACACAGAGTTGACCATGGTGAAGCCATGGCGGCCGAACACAGAGGCGGGCAGGGACACGATGAAGTTGGCGGCGGCGCCCACGGCAATGCCGATCATAGCTACAGACACATACACACCGATTGTGGTGTCAGTACAGTTGATGGCCAAGGCGATGCAGTACCAGATCAGGAAGAGGATAATGGCCTTTTTGACGCCGAACTTCTGGTCAATGGCGCCGAAGAGGTAGGAACCGCACACGCCGATGATAGCGCACACCGTCATCAGGCCCACAGCGGCCTCCTGAGAGAAGCCCAAGCTGGTATTGCGGACCACCAGCTGGCTCATGACGCCGGTGGTCACCAGCTGGTTGATGCCGATGATGAGGGCGCACAGCCACAGCTCCTTGGTTTTCAGCAGCTTACCGGCAGTCCAGCCGCCGTTGTCCTCGCTGTTGCCCTGGAAGTACTCCCGCTCATAGACCTCGCGGGTCACGTTGTCAGGATACATGCCGCACTCCTGGGGGGTGTTGCGGACAAGAACCAGGCCGATGATGCCCAGCACGATGGCCCCCACCGCCACGTAGCTCATGCCGTTGGCAAAGCCGAAAGCGCCGATGGTGAAGGAAATCAGAGGCACATAGAAGGCGGAGCCGCAGTTATGGCCCATGGTGGTGAAGCCGTTGGCCAGACCCTTCTTCTTGGGGAACCACTGGGCAATCAGGGTGTTGCCGGCGATGTAGGCGGCGCCGTTGATAAAGCAGGTTACCAGGGTCAGGGCAATGAAGTAGGTGGTCAGGGTGGTGCTGTGCCCCAGAAAAATGTAGGACAGGCCGGCGCCGATCAGGCAGACGCCGGACAGCAGCCGGGGGCCCACGGATACGTTGATGCGGGCGATGAGAATATAGGCTACAACACCGATCATGCCGGCCCAGGTAGCCACGCCCAGCACCTGGTCGTAGGCGATGCCGGTGGACTCGGCGAAGGCGGGAGCTACGATGTTCAGGCCGTCAATGGAAAAGCCGATCAGAAAGAAGAACATCAGGGCCTGGTACAGGATGATGCCCCAGCCTTTGGAGAACTTCATGCTCATATTTTCACTGGCGATTTGGGAACTCTTTTTACTCATAGGTTACTCACTCCTCTTTTGTACTGTAGATGGTCAGCCCTGGCTCTGTTGTACCGGCTTGCGCCGGCGGCAAGACTTGCCTCCTCTCTCTCCATTTCGTTCAACAAATAGGTTAAGAGCAAAGTTGATGCCAATAAAATAGGATAAAATTACATGATAGAAAGGCCCTGGGCAAAAGGATAGCTACGCATCCGTTGCACGGCGGCAACAGGCATTTTTGCTTTGCAACAGCTATCCCCGGGCCAACTGTAGGAGGCTGACTACCGCGCCGTAGTCCAAGGCCCGGAAGTTGCCGCCCAGCGTTCCTGCCATATCGGGCAAAGCCAGCCGCGCCAGGTGCTCAATGGAAACGTCGCACAAACCAGCCTCCCGAAGTGTAACCGGAAGGCCTGACGAACAGAGGAAGTCCTGAAACGCGGAGATGCCGTTTTGGGCGGTTTGAATCTGGCTGGGACAAGAGGGGACCTGCCAAACCAGGGTGCAAAAGTCGGCAATGGCCTCGGTTTCATCGGTGAGCATATACTTGCACCATGCGGTCATCAGGATACCCAGGGCCGCACCGTGGGGCAGGCCCAGCTCGGTGGTAAACACATGAGAGAGGGCGTGACAGGCAAAGTCCCCCTCAAACCCCAGCATATTACTGTGGGCCACGGTGGAGGCCCACATCAGTTGGCTGCGGGCATCATAGCTGTCGGGGTGAGCCAGCGCCCGGGGCAGCTCTGTAATCACAGTGCGCATCACCGCCGCACACATCTGGCTGCGGAGGGTGCCCTGCTGCCCCTTGTGGAAATACCGCTCAAAAGCGTGAGAAAAGATATCTACCGCGCAGGAGGCGGTCTGTCGGGGCGGTAGTGTATAGGTGAGGACTGGATTCATCAGTGCGAAGCGGGGGCGGGTCAGAGGCTCGTCCAGGGCCGCCTTTTCGTGGAGGACATCGTGGCAGAGGACAGAGACCCCGTTGGCCTCACTGGCGGTAGCGGCGGTGGTGAGCACCACGCCGATGGGCAGGGCCCGCTGAGTTTGGGCTTTGCCGCTGTATAGTTCCCATAGGGGGACGCTGTTTTTGGCACCCAGGCTTATGGCCTTCGCGGTGTCGATCACACTGCCGCCGCCCACGGCCAGCAGCAGGGTGATCTTTTTTTCCTTGGCCAGCCGCCGGCCTTCCTCCGCAGTGGAAAGGACCGGGTTTTCCTGGATACCGCCAAAGAGGGTGACCGTAAGGCCGTGAGCCTCCAAATCGGCGGTGAGTCTGCCCAGCAGGCCGCTGCGGCGGATGCGATCGCTGCCGTAAAGCAACATGACGTTGGGACCAAAGGGGGCAGAGAGCGCCCCGGCATGGGTTTCCGCATCCCGGCCGAAGATTACCTGGGTGGGAAAGGAAAAGGTAAAGTTTTTCATGGAAGTATCACGGTCAGGCCATCTTGATAAGCACGGCGGTACCCATGCCGCCTCCGGCGCACAGGGTGGCCAGGCCGTATTTGCCGCCCCGGCGTTTCAACTCGTAGAGCAGGGTGACCACCAGACGGCTGCCGGTGGCGCCCACAGGGTGGCCCAGAGAAATGCCGCCGCCGTTGACGTTCAGCTTGTCCTCGTCGATGCCCAGGGTGCGCTGGCAGGCCACACACTGGGCAGCAAAGGCTTCGTTGATCTCGAAGAGGTCGATATCGGACACGGTGAGGCCAGCCTTCTCCAGCACCTTCTGGGTGGCGCTGATGGGGCCGATGCCCATCAGGTCGGGGGAAACGCCGGTGGTGGCCACAGCGACTACGCGGGCCAGGATGGGCAGTCCCAGCTTTTTGGAAAGCTCCTCCTCCATTAGCAGAACGCCGGAGGAGGCATCGTTCATGCCGGAGGCGTTGCCGGCGGTGACCCGGCCGTCGGCCTTAAAGGTGGGCTTCAGCTTAGCCAGCTTCTCCAGGGTGGTGTCCCGGCGGACGTGCTCATCGGTAGTAATGACGGTGTTCTCCCTCTTGCCATGGACGGTGATGGGGATGATCTCCTCCTCGAATTTGCCTGCGTCAATGGCGGCGGCGGCACGCTGCTGGGAGCGGAGGGCATACTGATCCATGTCCTCCCGGGTAACCCCGTAGGCATCGGCCACGTTTTCGGCAGTGATGCCCATAGAGGGGCCCACGCCCAGGTTGGTCAGGGAGTCCCACATGGAATCCCGCAGCTCCATGTGGCCGTACTTCTTGCCGTAGCGGGCGTCAAACACCATAAAGGGAGCGGCGCTCATGCAGTCGGCACCGCCGGCCATAATGCACTTGGCCTCCCCGGCCATGATCTGATAGAAGCCCAACTGAATGGAGGACATGGAGGAGGTGCAGTTGCGGTGGACGGTGATTCCGGGCACCGTGTCGGGGAGGCCGGCCTTGATGGCGGCCACGCGGGCCAGGTTGTTCTCCAAATAGGTGCGCTGGTAGTTGCAGCCCCAGATCACATCGTCGATGAGGGCGGGGGCCACGCCGGAGCGCTGGATCAGAGCCTGCATCACCGGGATGGACAGGTCCAGGGCGGTCAAGGTCTTGAACTGACCGCCGATGGTGCCGATGGGGGTGCGGCAGGCGGATACGATTGCAACATGATTCATACAGAATAACTCCTCTCAAGGTGTGGTGGGATTGGTTCTTTGAATATAAACTGCAAGTCAGATGCCAACAATTTTGCTTGATTTTTAGGAATAAACCTCCCACCTAACACTGCGATGATGCGGAGATGCAACAAGAAGGGGGTACAAGCGGGTGTGCTTGTTCCGAAAATGCAATAGCGGAGGAGAGCAAAGCTGTAAAACCCGGCTGCGGGACGGAAAACAGACGGGTGGGCATGGTGGACAATGTGATGTATATCAGGAACGTACCGGCTAAGAGCAACGTCCGGTTTGTGGAGCGGACAAAGCGGGTCATCGAGGAGTACGGCAAGCAGGCCGCCACCCCTGACGAAGCCCGGGAGCTCTTAAACCTGAACATACAGGTGTATTTATTTAGGAAGAATGGTGGTGTCCATCGGTGGACACCACCATTCTTCGGTCCAACCTAAACAGCGCGCGCATGACCTGCGGCTTGGCCCAGAGGCCGGAATACCGGGATCTGATGACTGCCGCCTCCAAGCTGACCGGCGAGCGGGTAAACCGCTCCACCCACAACCACAGCGTAAGGGGGCGGGAGGCCGTGTGTGCCGGCGTGAACTACTGCGGCAGCCCCGGATGTGACTTGGTGTTGGTGGTGCGCGGCTACCAGATAAGGTGTGCGGATATCGGATGGGTAACAGGGCGGAACGTCCTCTATCTCTGGATTGCGGAGGAGCTCATATAGCTGCGATAGGACACAAGTCCGCATCAAAGACGGCCAAGAAAAATGCAGAGCGGTACCCATCCGTCCACAAAGCAGCCTGTGGCGGGCTGGTGCGCATTGCGGCTGGTTATTGACAAGGCGCTATTTGACCAGGTTCAAACGCGCCTGTGCAAGCGGAAGCAGTGCTATTTCAGCAAGGTGAACTGCGGGGCTCTCTTTTGAAAGCAGGCGAACAGCAGGATTCCCTGCCTTTGCTGTCACCCCCATAATGTATTTGTCAGACATTTAGAGCAAACCAATGCTTTTTTAAATAGTGATTATGGTTTCATGCATTTCGCACAATTTGAAAGTATGATATAATAATATACCTAGATAATGCGGTGATTAGCGGAAAGGGTAGGTGGCCATGCAATCAGGAAAAGGCGTTGTTCATCTGACAGAACTGGAAAGCGGGGACTATAAAAGTATCTGTGAAAACCTTTACGACGGGATACACATCACCGACGGTACGGGTACCATTCTGTTCATTAACAAGGCCTATACCCGTACAACTGGAATCCTCCCGGAGGAGCTGTTGGGGCGGAAGGTATCGGAAATTGAGGCGGAGGGAATCCTTTACACCGGCTCTGTAACGGAACGCGTGCTGGCTCAAGGCAAGAGAATCAACTCTGTGGCCACGATTCATCGTTTGAATAAAGAAGTACTGGTGACAGGGACGCCGGTGTTTGACGAGGAGAAGAATATCAGGCTGGTAGTAACCAACACACGGGACTTCCCAGAGCTGAAGCGGCTGGAGGCTCAACTATTGGCTCTGGAGGAAAAGCAGGAAAAAGCAGTTCAGGAACTGGCCTATCTCCGCAGCCAGCAGGCGGGCGATAAGCAGACGATCTACCACAGCGCGGCCATGCGGGAAGTGATGGAAATTGTGCGGAAAGTTGCGCCGACGGATGTCACGGTACTTATCACGGGGGAATCTGGCACGGGTAAGGAACTCATCGCCAACGAGATTTATCAGAACAGCGACCGGTGCGGCAAACCCTTTATCAAACTCAACTGTGCTGCTATCCCTGCTGAACTGTTGGAGTCTGAACTATTCGGATATGAGGAGGGGGCCTTTACGGGGGCCAAACGAACCGGAAAAGCGGGCATGTTCGCGTTGGCCAATACCGGAGTTCTTCTTTTGGATGAGGTTGGGGATATGCCCATGGCACTCCAGGCCAAGCTGCTCCGGGTACTTCAGGAGCGCAGCCTGGTGCGTCTGGGTGGCAGCAAGATGATAGATTTGGATATCCGGGTGATTGCAGCCACCAAT
>NZ_CAXSQB010000014.1:0-16694 GCF_964239415.1 Clostridium sp. ATCC BAA-442
CCCCCCCCCCCGCGGGCGGCCACAAGGGCCGCCCCTACGGATGGCATGAGCCGCCTTTTCTGCATTTTATTTAACGTTAAATTGCAAAATTCGGCGCAGCTCCCCTTGTTTCCCGGCCAGAGCGGTTTCTCCGGCCGGGCGTTTTTCTCCCATTGACAGAATCCTTGCAGGGCTCTTATAATGGCGGTGACAAACAGCCCAAAAACTGCAAGGAAGGGAGGCCGTCTTTTGAAACAGCTTCTGGCGCCCCTGGTGGGGGATGCCTCGCCGGTGACGGTGATTGGTCTCTGTAAAAACGCGGGCAAAACCACCGCCATGCGCCGCCTGATGGCGGAGCTGGGGGAGGAGTGCCTGGGCCTGACCTCGGTGGGCCGGGACGGGGAGTGCACCGACCTGGTGACGGGCACGGAGAAGCCCGATCTGTACCTGAAAAAAGGCGATCTGTTCGCCACAGCGCGGGGTATGCTCACCCTGTGCGATGCCACGCTGGAGGTGGTGGATCTCACCGACGTGATGACCCCCCTGGGGCCGGTGGCGGTGTTCCGCACCCTGTCCGACGGATATGTGCAGCTTGCCGGGCCGTCGGCGGCCGGGCAGCTCCCCCCGCTGACCCGCCGCTTTCAGGAGCTGGGCGCCCAGCGGGTGCTCATCGACGGGGCCGCCGGGCGCAAGAGTCTGGCGGGGGCCGGCGTGGAGGGGGTGGCCCTGCTGTGCACCGGCGCCTCCCTGGACCGGGACATGGAGCTGGTGGTGGCGGAGACCGCCCACACCTGCTGGCTCTTTGCCCGCAAACGGCCAGAAAGCGCCGCCCTCTGCGCCGCCCTGGACGGCCAGGAGGCCCGCTTCGCCCTGTTTACCCCGGAGGGGGAGCCGGTGGAGCTGCCCCTGGAGGAAAGCGGCGCTCCCAAGTGGAACAAGCTGCCCCGGCGGCCCCTGGTGCTCTGGGCGGCGGGGGGCATTATGGACCCCCTGCTGAAAACCCTGGCCCGGCGGGGCGCCCCCACCACCCTGGTGGCGGCGGACGCCACCCACGTGCTGGCCGGACGGGCGGCGCTGGACCTGTTTCTGCGCAACGGCGGCGAGCTGCGGGTGCGCAGGGAGCTGACCATCGCAGCCGTGGGGGCCAACCCCTGGTCGGCCTACGGCTGGCATTTTGAACCGGACAAATTCGTCCGCGCCCTCCGGGAGGTCATCGACCTGCCGGTGGTGAACGTGAAGGAGGACTGAGCATGGAACTGACCCATGAACTGCGGGAGAACGCGGGACTCCAGTGGGTGCTGGAGCGCCTGAGTCCCCTGTCGCCCTTCGGCAAGCAGGCCGCCCGCACCCCCCGGTGGTACGGCCCCGGCGAGGAGGCCGCTCTGGAGGAGGAGCTGGACAACGTGGCCCTGGCCATGGAGCTGTGGGCCGCCGGCGGCACCGCCCCCCAGGCGGCGGAGAGCTGCGGCTGCGAGGCTCCCCGCGTGAACCCCGCCGACCTCAAGGACGCGGCGGCGGCCCTGCGGGGCGTGACCCGCTGCCTGCCCCTGTTTCACGACATCCGCGGCTCCTTCGACCGGGAGCCCGGTACCCCCTTCGACCTGGTGGAGCTCTTCGAGATCAAGCACTTCCTGGTCACCATGGAGCAGGTCACCGACGCCTACGCCAAAATGCCGGCGCTGGCGGGCATAGCCTTCCCGCCCCTGACGGAGGCCATGGCACTGATGGACCCGGAGGGGCGGCGGCTGCCCACCTTCTCCATCGTCAATTCCTACCACAACGACCTGGCCCCCCTGCGGGTGGAGAAGGCCAAGCTGGAGAAGGCCATCCGCATGACCCAGGAGGACAAGCGCGGCCCCCTGCTGGAGAAGCGCCGGGTGCTGGCCGTACAGGAGGATCAGCTGGAGCTGGAGGTGCGGAGCATGCTCACGGGCAGGCTCATGGCGTGGAAGGCGGAATTCCTGGCCAACATGGAGGCCCTGGGCCACCTGGATCTGATCGTGGCCAAGGGCAAGCTGGCCCTGCGTTACCACTGTGTCCGCCCCTCCCTCAGCGCCGATAAATCCATCGCCCTGCGTGAAGTCGTTCACCCCCAGGTGGCGGAGGATCTGGCGGAGCGGGGGGAGCAGTTCACCTCGCTGGATTTGGAACTGCGCCCCGGATGTACCGTCATCACCGGAGCCAACATGGGCGGCAAGACGGTGTCCCTGCGCTCCACCGTGCTCTCCCTGCTTTTGTGCCAGTGCGGCTTCTTCGTATTCGCCAAGTCCGCCTCCCTGCCCCTGTTCCACCGGGTGGATCTCATTCTGGCCGACAGCGGCCCGGGGGCCGGCGGCCTGTCCTCCTTCGGCAAGGAGGTCCACCTGCTGGACACCCTGCTGCGCCAGACCAGGGACTGCTTTTTCTTCGTGGCCATGGACGAGTTCGCCCGGGGCACCAACCCCCAGGAGGGCGCGGCCCTGGCCCGGGCGCTGGTGCGGTATCTGGGCACCCTGGACTGTGTGGCCCTCATGACCACCCACTACGACGGCGTGTCCGACGTGGCCGGGGCCCACTATCAGGTGGCCGGCCTGGTGCGGGACATCCAGGGAGACGAGGGGGACGACCCCCGCAAGCGCATCGCCCGGCGGATGGACTACCACCTGCTGCCCGCCCCGCCGGGAGCCCCCTGCCCCCGGGACGCCCTTCGGGTGTGCCGCCTGCTCAAGCTGGACGACGCCCTGATGGACCTGTTTCAGGCCGATCTATAACGGCCGGTTTTGTACGCTGGAATGGGGTTTTTTCTCCATTCCAGCGTACTTTGAAGCGCGGAATTAAATTTTCGTAAAAATAGTTGACAAATTTAACTCTCTGGGGTATAGTGTTGTTGTCAAAAATGAATAATACGCATGGATAGAGGCGCGGAGCGCAAGGTAGCGGGACAATGACAAGGGCAGGCGAGCCCGATGTGTCACGTGAATGTCCGCTCCGCCGAAGGGGGATGTGAATCGTACAGCCCTCCCCCTGAGCCGTGGGCCCAGTGCTTGCGGATTGTCATGAAGTAACATGAAGCGCTATTTGTGTCTGACGGAAGCCCCAGGGCTCCCGCAGATGCAAATAGTGTTTTTTTGTGCATGAAGCGCTATCACGTCTAGGAGGGTCCCATATCTTCACAGGCGAGGTAGTGTTATTTTTTCGAGGAGGCGTGTTATGGAAAAGCTTATCATCACCGCAGCCATCTGCGGCGCGGAGGTCACCAAGAAGCACAACCCCGCGGTGCCCTACACCGTGGAGGAGATGGTGCGGGAGGCCAAGAGCGCTTTTGAGGCGGGCGCGGCGGTCATCCACGTCCATGTCCGCGAGGACGACGGCACCCCCACCCAGGACCGTGAGCGGTTCCGCGTGGTGCTGGACGCCATCAAGGAGGCCTGCCCCGGCGTGATCCTGATTCCCTCCACCGGCGGCGCGGTCGGCATGACCGCAGAGGAGCGGCTCCAGCCCACCGAGCTGTTCCCCGAGATGGCCACTCTGGACTGCGGCACCTGCAACTTCGGCGACGACGTGTTTACCAACGACATGCCCACCATGCGGGCCTTCGGCAAGCGCATGATGGGGAACCACATCAAGCCCGAGTATGAGTGCTTCGAGATCGGCCACCTGGACACCGTGGTGAACATGGCCAACAAGGGCGAGGTCCCCGGCGCCCCCATGCAGTTCAATTTTGTGCTGGGCGTCTCCGGCTGCACTCCCGCCACGGTGGGCAACCTGGATTACTTAGTCAAGCAGATCCCCGCCGGTTCCACCTGGACCGTCACCGGCGTCGGCCGGGGTGCGTGGCCCATGGTGGCCGCGGGCATCGTTATGGGCGGCAATGTCCGTGTGGGCTTCGAAGATAACATCTACCTAGAGAAGGGCCACAAGGCCGCCTCCAACGGCGAGCTGGTGGAGAAGGTCGTACGCCTGGCCAAGGAGCTGGGCCGTGAGATCGCCTCCCCCGACGAGGCCCGAAAGATCCTGTCCCTGGCATAATTTTTGTTGTTCCAATCTCCCCAACCATACATCGTTACCCCAAACTCCCCAACCAAACCAAGAACGAAACAGGAGGAACTTTCTATGCAGAAGAAAGGCAACAAGTACGGCACTCACCGCGTCATCGAGCCCCAGGGCTTGCTGACCCAGGCGGCCAAGAAGATCGACAACACCATGGAGTGCTGGTCCAACGAGATCCTGTGCGACGTGTCCGCGCTGAATATCGACTCCGCCTCCTTCACCCAGATCTATGAGGCCTGCGGGAAGGACCTGGGTAAGACCGAGCAGATGATCCTGGACATTGTCAACGAGCGCGGCAAGATGCAGAACCCTGTCACCGGCTCCGGCGGCATGTTCATCGGCACCGTCAAGGAGATCGGCGAGGATCTGCAGGGCAAGATCGACCTGAAGGTGGGCGACAAGATCGCATCTCTGGTCTCCCTGTCCCTGACCCCTCTGAAGATCAACAAGATCAAGGCCATCCACCCCGAGATCGACCGCGTGGACGTGGAGGCCCAGGCCATCCTGTTTGAGTCCGGCCTGTACGCCAAGCTGCCCGACGACATGAGCGAGGAGCTGGCCCTGGCCGCCCTGGACGTGGCCGGCGCTCCCGCCCAGACCGCCAAGCTGGTCAAGCCCGGCGACTCCGTGCTGATCCTGGGCGGCGCAGGCAAGGGCGGCATGATGTGCTGCTACGAGGCCATGAAGCGCGTCGGCCCCACCGGCAACGTGGTGGCCCTGGTCATCTGCCAGGAGGACGCCGACCTGCTTAAGAGCATGAACCTGTGCCACCACGCCATCGTGGGCTCCGCCACCAACCCCACCGAGGTGCTGGAGAAGTCCCTGGCCGTCAACGGCGGCAAGGAGTACGACGTGTCCATCCTGATCGTCAATGTTCCCGCCTGTGAGATGGCCGCCATCCTGCCCGTCCGCGACAACGGCACCGTCTACTTCTTCTCCATGGCCACCGACTTCGCCAAGGCGGCGCTGGGCGCTGAGGGCTGCGGCAAGGATGTCACCATGATTGTCGGCAACGGCTACACCAAGGATCACGCCGAGATCACCCTCTCCGAGCTGCGTGAGAATGCCCAGCTCAAGGAGTACTTCGAGAAGAAGTACCTGTAAGGTATCCCACAGGCCGTCTCAGCTCGGACGCCGGTGGATGCCGGCCGCGCCTTTTGGCGCGCAGAACGCGCAGCGTTCCCGCAGGGGCAATTCACTTGCCCCGAGGAGGTCAAATCCTGGGGTCCCTGCACAATGGAACATTGTGTGGGGCGCTGCGTGAGAATGCCCAGCTCAAGGAGTACTTCGAGAAGAAGTACCTGTAATTGAACCACTGTCCCAATCATCTGTGACATTTCCGCTCCTGTGCGGCTCTGCCGCAGGCGGACCGGGGGACTCTCTCCTCCCCAACCCTTCCCCCCCGCCGCTGTCTCCGCCGCACGGCCCGCGGTTTCCATGTCTCCCCAATCTGATTTAGAAAGGATGACCTTGTTTATGGTAGAGTCCCGCCGTAAAATCCTGTTCCCCAACGTCACTGACGAGGAGTGGAACGACTGGCACTGGCAGGTCAAGAACCGCATCGAGACCCTGGAGGACCTGAAGAAGTACATTGAGCTGACTCCCGAGGAAGAGGAAGGCGTCAAGGCCTGCCTGGGCACCCTGCGCATGGCCATCACCCCCTACTACCTGTCCCTGATTCAGCCCGGCGATCCCCACGATCCCGTCCGGCTGCAGGCCATCCCCACCGCCAAGGAGCTGCATCAGGCCGACTCCGACCTGCTGGACCCCCTGCACGAGGATGAGGACTCCCCCGCGCCCGGTCTGACCCACCGCTATCCCGACCGCTGCCTGCTGCTCATCACTGACCAGTGCTCCATGTACTGCCGCCACTGCACCCGCCGCCGCTTCGCCGGCCAGAACGACGCCGGCCTGCCCGTGGATCAGGTCGACCAGGCCATCGAGTACATCCGCAATACGCCCCAGATCCGCGACGTGCTGCTGTCCGGCGGCGACGCCCTGCTGGTGAGCGACGAGCGCCTGGAGTACATCATCTCCAAGCTGCGCGAGATCCCCCACGTGGAGATCGTCCGCATCGGCTCCCGCACCCCCGTCGTGCTGCCCCAGCGCATCACTCCCGCGCTGTGCAACATGCTGAAGAAGTATCACCCCGTGTGGCTGAACACCCACTTCAACCACCCCAACGAGATCACCCCCGAGTCCGCCAAGGCCTGCGCCATGCTGGCCGACGCCGGTATCCCCCTGGGCAACCAGAGCGTGCTGCTGGCCGGCATCAACGACTGTGTTTTCACCATGAAGAAGCTGGTCAACGAGCTGGTCAAGATCCGCGTGCGCCCCTACTACATCTATCAGTGCGACCTGTCCATGGGCCTGGAGCACTTCCGCACCCCCGTCAGCAAGGGCATCGAGATCATCGAAGGCCTGCGCGGCCACACCTCCGGCTTCTGCGTGCCCACCTTCGTGGTGGACGCCCCGGGCGGCGGCGGCAAGACCCCTGTCATGCCCCAGTACATCATCTCCCAGACCCCCAAGAAGGTCATCCTGCGCAACTACGAGGGCGTCATCACCACCTACACCGAGCCCGAGCACTACACCGACTGCCAGTGCGACTACTGCACCGGCAAGAAGAAGAAGGAGCTCATGGGTGTGGCCGGCCTGGAGCGCGGCCAGGCGTTGTCCATGGAGCCTGCCAACCTGGAGCGGCATAAGCGCTCCCATCACGAGGAATAATCGGGGAATATTCCCAAGCGGGCCGCTGCTTTGACAGCGGTCCGCTTCCCCCTGCTTTTGACTGAAACCGAGAATGGAAGTGATTATTGTTGGAATCCAAGCTGAATCTTGATTTCAAGCTGGTGGAGCAGGCCCGGGCCCACGCCGCCCGCGTGGCCGACGACACCCAGCGCTTTATCGACGGCTGCACCACCGTGGCTGTCGAGCGCACCATCTGCCGCCTGCTGGGCATTGACGGTGTGGACGCCTCCGATGTCCCCCTGCCCAGCGTCGTGGTGGACCACCTGATGGACAAGGGCGCGCTGCCCCAGGGCGCCGCCTTCTGGATCGGCAACGCCATGGTGGAGACCGGCAAGGGTCCCCAGGCCATCGCCGAGGACGTGGCCGCCGACAAGCTGGAGCTGACCGAGCTGCCCGTCCACAGCGAGGCGGACATCCACGCCGCCCTGGCCCCCATCGTGGAGGAGAGCCTGGCCAAGATCCGCGCCCGCCGCAAGCGCCGCGAGGACTTCATTGCCGCCCACGGCGGCGAGAAGCAGGGCCCCTGGGTCTACCTGATCGTGGCCACCGGCAACATCTATGAGGACGTGGTGCAGGCCACCGCCGCCGCCCGCCAGGGCGCCGACGTCATCGCCGTCATCCGCACCACCGGCCAGTCCCTGCTGGACTACGTGCCCTACGGCGCCACCACCGAGGGCTTCGGCGGCACCTACGCCACCCAGGAGAACTTCCGCCTGATGCGTGAGGCCATGGACAAGGTGGGCGAGGAGCTGGGCCGCTACATCCGCGTGTGCAACTACTGCTCCGGCCTGTGCATGCCTGAGATCGCCGCCATGGGCGCCTTCGAGGGCCTGGACGTCATGCTGAACGACGCCCTGTACGGCATCCTGTTCCGCGACATCAACATGCAGCGCACCCTGGTGGACCAGTCCTTCTCCCGCGCCATCAACGCCTATGCGGGCGTGGTCATCAACACCGGTGAGGACAACTACCTGACCACCGCCGACGCAGTGGAGGAGGCCCACACCGTGCTGGCCTCCCAGTTCCTCAATGAGGCCTTCGCCCTGCGGGCCGGCCTGCCCGAGGAGCAGCAGGGTCTGGGCCACGCCTTCGAGATCGACCCCGATGTGGAGAACGGCTTCCTGTACGAGCTGGCGCAGGCCGAGATGGCCCGCGAGATCTTCCCCAAGGCGCCCCTGAAGTACATGCCCCCCACGAAGTTCATGACCGGCAATATCTTCCGCGGCCAGGTGCAGGACGCCCTGTTCAACATGGTGACCATCCTGACCGGTCAGAAGATCCACCTGCTGGGCATGATGACCGAGGCCATCCACACCCCCTTCCTGTCCGACCGCTTCCTGGCCATTCAGAACGCCCAGTACATCTTCCGCACCATGCACGACCTGGGCAGCGAGATTGTCTTCAAGGACGGCGGCATCATGCAGAACCGCGCCGCCGACGTTCTGAAGAAGGCCACCGATCTGCTGGCCCAGATCGAGCAGCTCGGCATCTTCGAGACCCTGGAGCGGGGCATCTTTGCCGACATCAAGCGCCCCCGCGACGGCGGCAAGGGCCTGGACGGCGTTGTCAACAAGGCTGCTGGGTACTTCAACCCCTTCCTTGAGCCCATGATGAAAGGGGGTGCCGGCAAATGAGCTCCGGACTGTATCAGATTCGCGATAAAAACCTCGACACAACCCTGGACCTGACCCGCCTGAAGCCCTATGGCGACACCATGAACGACGGCAAGGTTCAGACCTCCTTCACCCTGCCGGTGAAGGACGACGACAAGGGCGCGGCCGCGGCCGTCATGCTGGCCCAGAAGATGGGCCTGGCCGACCCCAACGTGGCCCTGCGCCAGAAGCTGGACGAGAACTTCACCTTCTACGTGGTCTACGGCTCCCTGACCCACTCCATCAACTACAATGAGATCGTGGTGCAGACCGTCACCGACGAGACCATGGACATGCACGAGAATGATGAGTTCCTCAAGGAGCGCCTGGGCCGCAAGATGGTGGTCATCGGCGCCTCCACCGGCACCGACGCCCACACCGTGGGCATCGACGCCATCATGAACCGCAAGGGCTTCGCCGGCCACTACGGCCTGGAGCGCTACGACATGATCGAGGCGTACAACTTGGGCTCCCAGGTGCCCAACGAGGAGTTCCTGCGCAAAGCCGCCGAGGTCAACGCCGACGTGCTGCTGGTCTCCCAGACCGTCACCCAGAAGGACGTGCACATCCAGAACCTGACCGAGCTCATCGAGCTGGCCGAGGCCGAGGGTGTCCGCGACAAGTATATCTTCTGCTGCGGCGGCGCCCGCATCACCCACGCCCTGGCCAAGGAGCTGGGCTATGACGCCGGCTTCGGCGCGGGCACCTACGCCGACGACGTGGCCACCTTCTGCTCCAAGGAGCTGGTCCGCCGCCTGGGCAAGTAAGACGTATTCTCCTCTCTTTCCTCTTTTTCCCAAGCGCACAGCCGCCGGAACTTTACAGTTCCGGCGGCTGTGCCTATCGAACTTATTTCGATAGGCACAGGCACTTTTCAGAATGAATTCATTCTGAAAAGTGGTTTGATCCAACGCGAACGGCCCAGGCCGGTCTCTCTTGGCCTGCGGCCAATTCACCTCCAGGGAACCCTGACGGTTCATCTCCGCACCAAGCGCCGCCGCAAGGCGGCGCTTGCGCTCCGAATCGCCCTGCGGGGCAGCCTTTCACACGATCCTTCTCTCCCAAATCATTCCCATGGCAATGGAGCCCCACCCAAGCTGCCGGAACCTTGCGGTTCCGGCGGCTGTCTTTTATTCTCCCTTTTTGTCGCCCATCTTTAAGGATTTTTAAGAAGTTCTTCCGCCTTTCTTTTCTCCGCCCTGTTATCCTTCTTATTATATAAGGTAAGGAGGCATTGGATATGCACATTGGAACCCGTCTTGGGGCGGGCGGTCTGGCCGCCGCGCTTCTGCTCCCCACCGGGGCTCTGGCGGCCGGACCGGATCAGGCCCAAGCCCGCCAGGAGGATCTGGACACGCTGTACGCGGCCCTGCAGGAGCACCACCCCGACCTGTACGCCAACACCCCCCAGGAGGCATTTGAGGCGAAAAAGGCGGAGATTGAGGGCCGTCTGGCGGAGGAGAGCGACGTGGACTTTGCCCTGGACCTCCAGAGCCTGGTGGCCCTCATCGGCGACTCCCACACCACCACCAATATCGGCTCCGTTCTGAACAGCACCGGCCTGTACCCCTTCGGCGCGGAGTGGTATGACGGAAGCTGGGTGCTCACTGGGGCGGAAGAGGAGGATGCCGCCCTGCTGGGCCAAACCGTTACCGCCCTCAACGGCGTGCCCATGGACGAGATCTGCACCCGTTTCGGCACCCTGGTGAGCGCCGACAACCCCGTGAAGCTCCGCCGCCAGACCGAGCAGCTCCTCTACTCGGAGGCCTGTCTGGACTATCTGGGCATCGCGGAGTCCGGCGAACCGCTGGAGGTGACCACCTCCGGAGGCTCCTTCACCGTGGAGGCCCTGCCCATGGAGGGCTTCGGGGACGCCGCCCTGTCCAGCCTGTCCCAGCAGCGGGAGAGCACGCCTGCCACCGCCTACCGGAAGGGCACCTACTACTTTGCCCAGTCCCTGGATGACACCACCTATTACATTCAATTTAACCAGTGCATGGAGGACCCCAAGCAGCCCATGGACGGCTTTGCCGCCCAGGTGGAGGCCGAGCTGGAGGCGGGAGACTACCGCCAGGTGCTGCTGGATCTCCGCAACAACGGCGGCGGCTCCGACGGCGTGCTGGTCCCCATCCTTATGCTGGTGCCCGGCCTGGTGGAGGAGGGCGTGAAGGTCTACGGTCTGGTGGGCGAGGCCACGTACTCCTCCGCCATCATCAACGCCGTAGAGCTGGTGGACGCCGGCGGCGTGCTGGCGGGCAGTCCCACCAGCGGCAGCGTCAACCACTTCGGCTCCACCGGCTCCTTCACCCTGCCCAACTCCGGCATCCGGGTGAGCTGCTCCAGCAAATACATCGACCTGGGCACACTGCTGGAGGCCGGGCTGGGGGCCCAGGTGGAGCCCCTGGTCCCCACGGTCCGGGTGGAGCAGACCCTGGACGACTATCTGGCCGGGCGGGACACCCTGGTGGACTGGCTGCTGGCCAACGGCGCGGACTATACCGCCCCCGAGCAGCCCGACGCCCCTCTCACCCGAGGCCGCCTGGCCTGGATGCTCTGGCAGGCCGCCGGCGCCCCGGAGGCCGAGCCCGCCCCCTTCTCCGATCTGATGCCCTTCGCCTATTATGCCCCCGGCGTGGGCTGGTGCGACCAGACCGGCGTAGCCAACGGCGTGCCCGGCGGGGCCTTCCGTGCCTCCTGCGCCGTCACCCTGGAGGAGGCCGCCCAGATGCTGGTCCGTTTCGTCCGGCAGCAGGGGCTGACCCCGGCAGAGGTGCGCTCCGGCGCCCCCGTCCTCGCCTCCGATCCCGCCCCCTGGGCATCGGAGTCCGTGGCGCAGGCGTGGCGCTGGGGACTGGTGGCGGAGGGGGCCGATCCCACCGGGGTCCTCACCCGCGCCCAGGGCGAGGCGCTGCTGGCACGGCTCACCTCCTGAAAGGGCAGTCAAATTTCTGGAAACAGCGTCGACTTTTTCCGTTCCCTGTGGTATGATAAGGATATCCACGGCAGGCACGCTCCGGCGTACCTATGCCCTTCGGAATGGGAAAGGAGATCATGTGATATGAGGAACAAACGGTTCGGCAAGCTGCTGTCCGCCGCTCTGGCGGCAGCCATGGCGCTCTCCCTCTCCTCTGCCGCCCTGGCGGCCGGGAACGGCGAGACCCATCTGACCATCATCGGCACCTCGGATACCCACGGCAATATCTGGGGCTACTCCTACGAGGACATGAAGGAGAGCACCGGAGACGGTCTGGCCCGGGTATCCGCCTACGTCAACCAGGTGCGCTCGGAGAACCCAAACACCATTCTGGTGGACGCGGGCGACACCATCCAGGGCACCATCATGACCGACGACCTCTACTCCAAGGACACCGCCGATCACCCGGTGGCCGCCGCCCTCAACTATATGGACTATGATGCCTGGACCCTGGGCAACCATGAGTTCAACTTCGGCGTGGACACCCTCAAGTCCATTCTGGAGCAGGTGGACATGCCGGTGCTGGCGGCCAACATCAAGAACGCCGACGGCAGCTACTTCACCGGCGCGGGCTACACCATCGTGGAGCGGGGCGGCGTGAAGGTGGCTATTATCGGTGTCACCACTCCCAACATTCCCCGCTGGGACGGCACCAAGCAGGGCGTGGCTGACCTGACCTTTGAGCCTATGGCCGACGCCGTGGCCGCTTGTATCCAGGAGATCGGCGGCCAGGCCGACGTCATCATGGTGTCCACCCATGCCGGCCTGGGAGCCGAGTACTCCGCCGACGGCTCCGATGCAGCCCAGACCATCCTGGACAAGTGCCCCGAGGTGGACGTGCTCCAGTTGGGCCACACCCACACCACTTACATCAACAGCGCGCCCATCCCTGTGGGTGAGGCCAAGAACAATGCCGGCGAGGTGGTGCGCTACGACCTGACCCTCAACGCCGACAAGGAGATCACCTCCGCCACCGTGGAGACCGTCTCCATGGCGGGCATCGAGCCCGACCAGGGCCTGCGTGAGCTGCCCGCCGTCAAGAGCGCCCAGGAAAAGACCGTTTCCTTCATTCAGGACAACGTGCTGGGCCATGCCTCCGCCGACTTCCAGCCGGTGGACGAGATCAAGGGCATCCCCTCCGGCCGCATCGAGGACACCGCTGTCATCGATCTCATCGGCACCGTCCAACTGGAGAACTCCGGCGCCGACGTGACCGCTGTTGCGTTGTTCAAGGACACCAGCGACCTGAAAAAGGGCGATCTCAACTACGGCAACCTGTTCGACATCTACAAGTACCCCAATGTGCTCTACACCGTCAAGGTGTCCGGCGCGGAGATGAAGGCTTACATGGAGTGGGCCGCCGCGTGCTGGAACCAGTGGAAAGAAGGGGATGTATCCATCTCCTTTAACCCGCAGAAGCCTGGCTATCTCCACGACCACTTCATCGGCCTGAACTATGAGGTCAACCTGTCCAAGCCCGCCGGGGAGCGCATCGAGAATGTGACTTTCCAGGGCAAGCCCCTCACCGACGACATGACCCTCACCCTCTGTGTCAACGACTACCGCTACACCGGCCTGAAGAACGAGGGCATCATCTCCGGCGAGAAGGAGTGGGAGTCCTCCGCCTCCGTCCGCGACATGCTGGTGGCCTATCTGGCCGAGCACGCCCCCCTGGAGCCCGCGGTGGACCACAACTGGAAGATCACCGGCGTGGATCTCCAGAAGGACAACCCGGACCGGGCCACCCTAATTGAGCTGGTCAATACCGGCCGCCTGGAGTCCCCCTATAGCCAGAGTCTCAACCTGGACACCTACTCCGAGGTGCTTGGCATGGTGGACAATGTAAAGGTCAGCGATCTGGACAAGACCGGTACCGCCGCCTCCTTTGTGGGCGCCGACGGAGCCCCCTACTTCCGTATGCGGGATCTGGCATACACCTTTAATGGCTCCAAGAACCAGTTCAACGTATCCTGGGCCGATGGTAAGGTGGCCATTACCACCAGCACGGCCTATGACGGAGAGCTGTTCCCCCTGCCCGTGCGCATCCCCGCTGCGGTTCAGGAGCAAATCCCTGCGGACATCACCGTATCTGTGGACGGTACGGACATCACCGTGCCCGCCATTCTCTTTGACGGCCACTACTACCTGACCGTGGACGGCATGAACGCCCTGCTGGGCACCAACGCCACCATCCAGGAGAAGGCCGCCTGACCCTGTTCCTCCCCAAGTTCCGGGGGGGGGGGGGGGGGGGGGGCGGCATTGCCGCGGGGGAACTTTTCTGTTACAATGACAGGGACACGAGTGAAGAAAGGATGTGACGCCCATGGCGCTGCCCAAGCTGATTGTGGTGCTGGGTACCACCGCCTGCGGCAAGAGCGGGCTGGGGGTGGAGCTGGCCAAGCGCTTCGGCGGGGAGATCGTCTCCGCCGACTCCCGGCAGGTGTACCGGGGCCTGGATCTGGGCACCGGCAAGGTGACGGAGGAGGAGATGGAGGGGGTGCCCCACCACATGCTGGACGTGGTGGAGCCCAACCAGCCCTATTCGGTGGCCGAGTTCCAGGCCGGGGCCTATGCCGCCATCGACGGCATCCTGTCCCGGGGAAACACCCCCTTCCTGGTGGGGGGAACCGGGCTGTACGTCCGGGCGGTGACCGAGGGCTTCACCTTCACCGACGCCCGGCCCGACCCGGCCCTCCGGGCGAAGCTGGAGGGAAAGACCACAGCGGAGCTCTACGCCCTGCTGCGGGAAAAGACCGGCGTCACCCTCACCGACGGGGAGGAGTTCAACCGCCAGCGGCTTATGCGCTCGGTGGAGAAGGCCCTCTCCGGCCAGTGGGAGAGCCCCCCGCCCCGCCCCCGGTACGACTGCCTGCTGCTGGGGGTGACCTTCCCCCGGGACGTGGTGTGCCGCCGCATTGACGAGCGGCTCCAGGCCCGCCTGGACGCCGGAATGGTGGAGGAGGTGGCCGCCCTCCGCGCCGGCGGGGCCGACGACTCCTTTTTGGAGGGGCTGGGACTGGAGTACCGCTATATCCTCTGGTACCTCACGGGGAAAATCCCCACCCTGGACGCGCTGAAGGACGAGCTGGGCCGGGCCATCAAGCGCTTTGCCAAGCGGCAGATGGTGTGGTTTCAGAAGGATCGGGACGTGCTTTGGCTGGACATGGAGGGGGACTTTCTCACCCAGGCCGTCCGGGCGGTGGAGGCTTTTCTGGCGTAATGGTTTCGCCTTTTATCAGAAAATCTTTACCAAATCGTAATCTTCTCTCCATGGACTCTTTCGCTTTTCACGGTATACTAAGAGGCAGATACCAAGCAAAGGAGTCCCGGCCATGTGGAATTTCAAATACAAGAACCAATATCTCAACTATGTCTCCGATCTGATGCAGGACACCGCCGTGCAGTCCATGCGCCTGCTGCCCCAGCACCGGGCCGGGGTGAGCTGCTACCACCACAGCGTCCTGGTGAGCTACGCCAGTTGGCGGGTGTGCGACTGGCTGGGACTGGACGCCCGGGCCGCCGCCCGTGGCGGCCTGCTCCACGATTTCTACCTCTACAACTGGAGGGACGCCGCCTCCCATCCAGGTATCCGCCACGGCTCCCAGCACCCGGAGGTGGCCCTGCGCAACGCCAGGGCCCGCTTCTCCCTCACCTGGCGGGAGGAGGACATCATCCGCTCCCACATGTTTCCCTATACCCCCACCAAGGTGTACCGCTGCCTGGAATCGGCGGTGGTGAGCACCATGGACAAGCTGTGTGCCGCCGCCGAGCTGGTAGGGCTGGTGCCCCTGCTCACCCGCTTCCGCCGGGAGACCCCCTTCTGGCTGGACGCCGACTGGGCTCCTACCCCGCTGCGCAAGGCCGGCTGATTCCAAGGCGCATGTCCTCGGAAATGACGGATTTTCATTCGATTCCTGCGGCTGCAGCCGCAGGAGCTCTGCGAGTCTTTCCTTTGGGGAAGGTTTTTCGACAGACTGAGCGCCGCCCAATGGGGGGGCGCTTTTTTCCCCCTTTTATGGAAAGTATACTTGACATACAGGCCCTGCTGTGCTATAACATAGATGTAAAGTCAGCTTTCCAAAGGAGGTGCACGCTTGAAGAACCGGCTGGAGGAACTGCGCAGGGAGCGGGGGATCACCCAGGAGGAGCTGGCCGCCATTCTGGAGGTCTCCCGGCAGACCATCAGCTCCCTGGAGAAAGGCCGGTACAACCCCTCGATCCTGCTGGCCTTTAAAATCGCCCGCTGCTTCGGGCAGAGCATCGAGGAGATCTTTTTGTATGAGGAGGATGCGCAATGACCAAACGGAGACGGCAGGGCTGGATGCTCTTTCTGGCGGGGCTGCTCCTGCTGGCCGGGGCCTGGCTGCTGCTGAAGCTGCTGCCCGGCCTAGATACCACCCCCTGGCGGGCGGTCCCCTTTCTATGCCTGGGGGTGGGCTGCGGCCTGTTCGGCGGCGGTACAGGGGAGCTGCTGGCCGTTCAGGCCATGAAGAAGCACCCGGAGCTCCAGAAACAGAACGAGATTGCGGAGCGGGACGAGCGCAACGTGGCCATCGGCAATGCCGCAAAAGCCAAGGGGTACGACGTGATGACCTTCGCCTTCGGGGCCATGCTCCTCTTCTCCGTCCTCATGGAGGCGGATCTGGCCCTCACCCTGGTGATGGTGGCGGTCTATCTGTTCATTCAGTTCTACTCCCTGTGGTGGCGCTTCAAGCTGGAAAAGGAGATGTAAGGATGGAACCCAAGGAATTTCTGGCCTTCCTGGCCAGGCTGGAGAAGCTCAAGTGCAACACCCGCCACTCCTGGACCTCCTCCGGGCGGCACGAGTCGGTGGCAGAGCACTCCTGGCGGCTGGCCATGCTGGCCCTGCTGCTGCGGGACGCGCTGCCGGAGGTGGATATGGACAAGGTGCTGCGCATGTGCCTCATCCACGACGTTGGGGAGGCGGTCACCGGAGACATCCCCTCCTTCCAGAAGACCGACGCCAACGAGGAAACCGAGCGCCAGGCCATCGCAGAGCTGCTCTCCCCCCTGCCCGACGGGCTGCGGGGGGAACTGACCGCCCTCTTTGCCGAGATGGACGCCCTGGCCACGCCGGAAGCCCGGGTCTACAAGGCTCTGGACAAGCTGGAGGTGGTGGTGCAGCACAACGAGGCCCCCCTGGACACCTGGCTGCCCCTGGAGTACGAGCTCAACCAGACCTATGGCATTCCTGAGACCGCCCCCTTCCCGCCCCTGGCGGCCCTGCGGGAGCAGGCCCGACTGGATACCCTGGCCAAGCTGGCAGAAAAACCCGGGGGGGGGGGGGG
>NZ_CAXSQB010000014.1:16703-64524 GCF_964239415.1 Clostridium sp. ATCC BAA-442
GATGCTGACGCATCCGCCGGGTTTCGCGCTATTCCGCTCCGCCGGCGGGCGGCAGCAGCTTGCCCAGTTCCCCCACCGCGCTCTCCAGCAGCCGGGCCACGGGCAGCTCCGCCACGCCGGCCACCAGATTGTCACACTGGTTCAGGGGGATGAGGATCCGCCGGGCCCGGGCCTGCCCCACCGCTACCGCCATGGCCGGGGAGATCTCCCCCATCAGGGCGTCGGCGATGACGATGCCCAGGGGGCCCAAAATCACATCCGCCCGGCGGCAGGCCACCAGCAGGGCGTTCTCTCCCGTGGCCCCCTGAGACGCGCCGCCCTTGAGCATGGCGGAGGTGGCCAGGCTGTTGGTTCCGATGGCGGTCACCTCCACCTGGGGATAACGGGTTAGAATCGCCTTGATGAGCTGCTGCCCGATCCGGCCGCCCTGGCCGTCAATCACTAAAATCTCCATCGTTTGACCCCTTCTCTCTGTTTCCATTGGCCTTATTATAATCTACCCTGGGGCAGGCCGCAAGCGCCGGGATGAGAAAAGTGCATTCCCTTTTTCCCCAGGCTGTGGTTTAATAAGAACAGGAACTTTCATCCGGGGGGAATGGAGATGCTGTCCAATCTGCTGACGGTCACCGGACAGGTGGCCACTTTGTTTTTGATGATGGCGGTGGGTTTTGTGCTGGGCCGGGCGGGAAAGATAACTGAGGCGGGCCGCAGCCAGATGTCGTACCTGCTGCTCTACATCGTCTGTCCCTGTGTGATGGTGGACTGCTTTCTGGTGAAGCGGACCCCCGCCTTGACGCAGGAGGTTGCGGTCGGCTCTGCGGCGGCGCTGGCCTGCTATCTGCTCTTTTTCGCCGTCTCCCTGCTGTTCTTCCGGCGGCAGCCGGCGGATGCCCGGGACACCCTGCGTTTTGCCGCCGTCTACGGCAACATCGGCTTCATGGGGCTCCCCCTGGTCCAGTCCATCCTCGGGGAGGAGGCGCTGGTCTACGGCGCGCTGGCCCTGCTGGCCTTCAACCTGACCAGTTGGACGCTGGGCGTGCTGATCATGGGAGGCCGGGCGGCCTTCTCCCTGCGCAGGGCGGTGCTCAACCCAGGTGTTATCGGCATCGGGCTCGGGCTGCTTTGCTTTCTCAGCGGCCTGCGCTTTCCTTCCCCCGTGGGAGCGGCCCTCTCCTTCCTGAGCGACCTGAACACCCCCCTGGCCATGGTGGTCATCGGTACCCAGCTCGCCGAAGCCGACCTGCCCAGCACCTTCCGCCAACCCAGGAACTACCTGGTTTCCTTCCTGCGCCTGGCCCTGTTCCCCACCCTGACTGCCCTGCTGCTGCTCCCCCTCCGCTCCTCCTCCGGCCTCTACTGCGCCCTGGTGCTATTGTCCGCCACGCCTGTGGCCGGTACGACCAGCCTCTTTGCTCAGCAGTTCGGCCGGGATACCGCCCCTGCGGCGGAGTCCATCACCCTGTCAACCCTGCTCTCCATCCTCACCCTGCCCCTCTTCGCCGTGCTGGCCAGAGGGATCAGCATGTTCTAACCGTAAGCGCAGACGCGGGCGCCCCAGATGGGGCCCCCCCGCGTTTCTATTTGCGCAAAAACTTCATGCGCCTAAACCTTTGCACAGTTTCGTGGTGCCCCCTGTTCACATGAAGTTTAATACCTAAAACAGGAGTCCCCAGAGCAGGAATCCGCCGCAGGCGACCAGGCCAGTAAAGATCGTAATGATGACCAGATAGCCCATGATATTGCGGGCAGACAATCCGGCAATCCCCAGAGCGGGCAAGGCCCAGAATGGCTGGATCATGTTGGTCCACTGGTCGCCCCAGGCAATGGCCATGGCGGCCCGGCCGTACTCGATGCCCATCTCAGTAGCCGCAGGCATAACAATGGGGGCCTGCACCGCCCACTGCCCGCCGCCGGAGGGGACAAAGAAATTGATGATGCCGGCGGAAAGGAATGTCAGCACCGGGAAGGTGACATTATCGGAGATTTGGGTGAAGAAGTTGGCGATAATTCCGGCCAGGGACACCCCTGCATCGTTCTGCGCCACCATCAGTCCCATGATGCCGGCATAGAAGGGGAACTGGAGCAGAATGCCCGCCGCTCCGGAGGCGGCATCGGCGATGGCATCCACATACCTGCGCAGATCACCGTGGAGCAAAATACCCAGGAACAGAAAAATCATATTGACGATGTTCAGATCCAGGTTGAACCCCTTCTGCACAAAGTAATACACGATGTACGCAAAGCCCAGCACAAGAGTGATAAACCACAGGACCTTATTGTGCTCAATTTTCTCCGCCGGGGTATTCATGGTATAAGTCTTCTCCGCCTCGTCCACCAGTAAGGCTGGATCCACCGCAATGGTATGGTCGGTATCCGGATGCATGGCATAGTTGACGAAGGGCATGAGCACCAGGATGACAAGTACCATGACCAGGTTCATCGGGTGAAATATAGTGGCAGTAACCGGGGCCTGGTATACAACTCCAAGCACCTCGGAGCCCGTGCCGCCAATTTGCAGAGGGATGGACCCCGACAGGCCGGCGTGCCAGATCACAAAGCCGGAATAGGCGGAGGCAATCAGCAGGGGATAATCCACATCCCGTACCCGGCGGGCCACAGCCTTGGCCAGCAGGGCGCCGGCAATCAGGCCAAAGCCCCAGTTGAGCCAGCAGCAGATGGTGGACACGAAGGTGGTAACCAGGATTGCGCTCTTTTTGTCGTGAGCCAAGGTGGCAATCGCTGCCAGCGCCTTCTTGCACGCCTTGGCGGAGGCCATGGCGGAGCCCAGCACCAGCACCAGGGCCATCTGCATGGCGAAGGACAGCAGGCTCCAGAAGCCATCCTTGACTTCGCCCTGGCCCCCCCAGGACCACACCAATTCCAGGGGACCCTGCTGCGTACCGATCATGGCAGCGATAAAGACCACGATGGTCAGGATGATGGCGAACAGGAATGGATCCGGAAGCCACCGGTTCACAACCTGTACGCAGCCATTGGTAAAGCGTTTGAACATGAAACAACCTCCTCTGTATCTCTCTCCGCCACACACACTCCATGGCAGGAACTGTCTAAATCATAGCAACCTACTTCTCTCGTGTCAATAAAAACCTATAAGTCTAGTATAAATTCTACAAAGCCATATTGAGAACCGGCAGGTTTCCTTCTCCTACCATCCTCATTTCTTCATGGACATACCCAGGCCCCCACCGTCTTCTACGGGCGGTGAGGGCCTGGGTATGGGGTTTGCAGTTATTCAAAGGGCGCCATCTCCCAGCGGATAAAGTAGCCCTGTGGATGCTTGCAGACGGGGCACACGGCGGGAGCCATGGTGGCGTCAATGATTTGGCCGCAGTTGAGGCACATCCACTTGACCTGAACATCGGACACAAACAGCTTGTCCTGCTCCAGCAGCTCAGCAAACTTGCCGAAGCGGTCGCCATGGGTCTTTTCAATTCCGGCAATCATGGAAAAAATGTGGGCAATCTCCGGGAACCCCTCCTCCTGGGCGGTTCTGGAAAAGCCCGCGTAGTCGTGGTCCCACTCCTGGTACTCATTGTGCTGGGCCGAGCGAAGGTGGTCCAGAATGTCGGGAAACAGCTCTACGGGGTAGGTGCCGTCCACCTGAAGGTTCTGACCGGACACCTGCTCCAGCAGGTTGTAGAACACCTTGGCGTGGGCCCGTTCCTGGTCCGCGGTGAAGGTGAACACGCTCTCCAGTACATACAGGTTCTTCCTCCGGGCCAGTCCGGCTGCGAAGGTGTAGCGGTTGCGGGCCTGACTCTCGCCGGCAAAGGCCCGCATGAGATTGAGTCTGGTTTCACTTTGTGCAAAATCAGCGGACATAAAAATCCCTCCTGTTTTATGGATACCGTAAGCATATCCACAACCAGAAAAAACCATACAAAAAAGTACAGCAAAGTTCTCCGGCGGTTAGCACAGCACAGAGCATGCGGACTCGAAACCCCTGAGCGGGATGTTTCTTTGCTCTCAAACCGTGTTCTGTTTCGGCAGGTCTTCTGATTCATCGGATTCCCTGTGGAAATTTTTCCATTCCTATGGTATACTGAAAACTGATTTAATCCACGAAACAGGTAGGGATACACGGTGAAAGAGCGCAATGTAATGTTTACCGAGACTGATTTTAGAATTCTGGACTCTTATAAATCGGTGCTGGATGGTCTGGCTGCTTACCTTGGGGATGGATACGAGATCGTATTGCACAGCCTTCACGATTTGGACCATTCCGTAATCAAAATTATAAATGGTCACTATACTGGCCGACGCGAGGGCTTCCCCATCACAGACCTGGCTCTGTCCATGCTGGCAAAAATCGAGGAACGGCCCGACACAAACTGCATCACTTACTTTAACCGAAACCAGAAAGGCGAACCCCTTAAATCGGCCACCATTGTAATTCGCAATCATAGCCGCATGGCTATCGGCCTGCTGTGCATCAACTTTTACATGAACACCTCGGTGTTTCAATTTCTGCAGAGTATGACTCCGCCCGCCGCACAGACTCCGGATTCTCCCGTGGAGGAGAGCTATGTAGAGAATGTGGATGAACTGATTGTCCAGGCGGTGACCGAAGCCAGCCAAAAGGTTCAGAACGACAGCGCCATTTCAAACGCCAACAAAAACAAAGAGATTGTCAGTATCCTTTACCAGAGGGGAATCTTCAACCTGAAAGATGCGGTCGTCAAGGTCGCTGGCCTCATGGGTATCTCCAAGAACACGGTTTATATGCATGTACGCAATCTCAATCACGGCTGAAAAAGGCTGGAACCGGTTTGGTTCCAGCCTTTTTTATAATCAGGGCTTTTTGTGGAGAATCGCGCCGTCCGGGCCCTCATAAATCCGGTCCCACCCGGTCAGGATCGATACGGTCAGCACAACAAAGAGGACCATGGGATAGAACGCCCCACTGAAAATCTGCAGCGGGGTCACCGCAGGCAGATAGGAGTACTCCTCCAGCAGCGGCTCAATGGACGAGGCCGAGATGAAGATGAAGGCGCTGATAAAAGGGAGGATTGCGGGGAAGGTGTTGGCGTAGCCTGTCAGGAAATTGGCGCGCCGGTAGGGGTGAATCTGGTGTCTGGCGCCCAGCTCATCAGCCACGGAGCCGAAGGTAAGTACCGAGGCGCTGGTCACACCTCCCACCAACAGGGTGGTAAGCATGGAGCCCAGCCCAATGAGCAGCTCAGCCCCGCGGGCCGTGCGTGCAAACCGGCTGTTGCAGATGCCTTGAATCATGCGCTCCATCGTGCCGCTCTCGTTGAGTACGCCCATGGCGCCGAACAGGGCCATGCAGAACAGGCAGATACCGATCATGCCGGTAAAGCCGTTATAGATAAAGCCGGTGGCCGCGCCGTTCTCCACCCCCAGGATGTCAGAGGGGCCGAAGGTGCCGGAGAGCAGGCCCACGGCAATGCCCGAGACGAGGCCCGCCGTGACGGCCTTGAAGATATCGCGGGTGCGGATCGACACAAACAGGAGGACGGCCACTGGGATGAGCATGATGAGGCCCTTGGGGTCCATGTTGGCCTGAAGGATCTCATCCGCCCCTTCCATGACTGCGCCGCTGCCGCCGCCAAATACGGCGAAGAGTACCAACGCGATGCCGCCGGCGATCAGGGCATATTTCAGTCGGTAACCCACCGTGCCGGCGATATCGGCATAACCCTCCTTGGTTCGGAACCGTTGGTTGGTTGTGGATGCAATGGTCACATCAGAGATGGGGGCCAGGTTATCGCCGAAAATTGCACCGGAGAGGATCGCGCCCGCCAGGATTGCGGGGTGGCTGCCCAGCAGGATTCCCGCCGGATACAGGATGGGAAACACCGTGGTCAGGGTCCCGATGGAGGAGCCGGTAGCCGTGGTAATCAGACAGGCGGCCAGGAATGTAAAGGCCGTAAAGATGCTGCCCGGCATACCGACCATGTGTGCCATCCAGACAAAGCCCTGGGATACCCCGCTGATGGCCATCAGCTTGGTAAACATACCAATGACCAGCAGGATCACCACAATACTTACGGAGGTGGAGCTTCCGATTCCACGCAGCACCGCATCCCAGTAGGCACCATAGGTTTTGCAAAACAGCGCGCCTATCAGCAGCCCCAGGAAGCCGCCCACCGCCAGGGCGTTCATATCAAAGACCTTGTAGCCCACAAAATAGACCACACAGAATACCAGGAAAATAAGCATGGGTACAACGGACCACCACTGTCCGCCCCGGAACTCAACCGGATATCTCTTTCTCTCTTCCATTGCTCAGGAAACCCCCTTCTCCTTTCCCAGCTTCATGAGTGCGGCTTTGACACGCTCCAGCGCCGCCACCATCTGCGCGTCCTCCCGGAAGGCTCCGAATACAATCCGCAGGTGTCCCTCCCCTTGTGCGCCGTACGGGGTGCCGGCGTTCACCACCACGTTGGCCTCCTTGATGATGTAGGCGTTGACCTCATCGGCGGTGCCGAGCCGGGACACATTCACCCAGCAGAGGAAGGTGCTCTCCGGCATGGCCATGGACACACCGGGAATGGAGTTGAAGATCTCATAAACGATTTTGCGGCGGCGGTCAAAGATGCGGTTGTACTCCTCCAGGAAAGAGGCATCCTTCAACGCAGCAATGGCTCCCAGTTGAGAGGCGGTGTTGGTGGCTCCGATCACGCTTACGGCGCTGCCATAGTACACATCCATGATGTGGTCGTCCGCCACGATGTAAGCCACCCGGTAGCCGCTGAGCGCCATTCCCTTGGAGATGGAGCATACCGTGACGGTGCGTTCCCACATGCCCGGCAGGGACGCAAGGGTGACAAACTCCACCCCGTCGTACACCGAGTCCTCAAACGCTTGGTCGCACACCACAATCAGGTCGTTCTTAACTGCAAATTGGGCCAGCTTCTCCAGACTCTCTCTGCGCATAACGGTAGTGGTGGGGTTGTTGGGGTTGGTAAGGACAATCATTTTGGTGTTTGGCGTCAGGCGTTTTTCGAACTCCTCGATCTCCAGTTGGTATCCGTTCTCCTCCCGCAGGGGGACCGGCACCGTTACACCGCCGAGGATTCTGGCGTTCAGGAAGTTGTTTGGATAGCTGGGGTCGGGCACCACGACCTCATCGCCTGGGTCAATGAAGGGCATCATTGCAAACATCAGGCCGGCATCTGAGCCGGGCGTAATAATTATGTTGCGCTCCGGGTCCACATCCAGGTGGTTGAATGCCTTGAGCTTTTTCGCCAGTTCCATTTTCAGCTCCATATTGCCGATGGGCATGGTGTAATGGGCGGATGTCCCGTCCTCCAGCCCCGCCAGAGTAGCCCTTTTCACGTGCTCCGGGATCGCCGGGTCGGGATAGAAGGGGTCGGCCCAGCACATCAGAGCCGCGCCGTTGGCAATGAGGTCGTTCAATGCCGTTCCCACATCGGCTTTGGAGACTTTTTCAAACAGTCCCCCCTGAATTCCCCGGAACTTTTTGCTGATCTTATCCTGGACGCTCATATTCCATACTCCTTTCTCTTCTGCTTTACGGCAAATTCCGGTCCCCAATCATATATAAGCGGCTGTCAGTCCAGTTCGGCAACCGCCTCAATCTCACACAGGGCTCCCTTGGGCAGATCCTTCACCGCCACACAGGAGCGGGCAGGCTTGGAGGTAAAATACCTGGCATATACCTCGTTGAAAGCGGCAAAGTCGGCAATGTCGGCCAGAAAGCAGGTGGTCTTGACCACCTTTTCAAAACCGGAGCCAGCAGCCTCCAGAATAGCGCCCACATTTTTGCAGCTCCACTCTGCCTGGGCGGCGATGCCTTCGGGCATGGCCCCGTCGGCGGGATTCACCGGAAGCTGGCCGGAGGTAAACAGAAGCTTTCCGGTGGAAATCCCCTGGGAATAGGGTCCAATGGCGGCGGGCGCCCCTTTTGTCTGGATAATGTTCATAAGAAATCGTCCTCCTCTATTTTTGATTCTGTGCAGATTATATCACTGAAATTTATTTTAGTCAATGCATTTTTCTTTATTTCAAAAAAACCGTCCTCCCTCGTACGAGGGAAGACGGTTTCGGGAACGCTCCCGCGATTTGAATTACAGCATTTTCTCCAGCTCGGTCCGGATGGCCCGGATGAACTCCAGGGAGGTGACACCCCTGGCGGGGATCTCCCCATCCCACAGGCCCACCAGATCCTTTGTCATGGTGCCCCCCTCGATGGTGGCGATGGCAGCCGCCTCCAGCTTGTCGGCAAACTGCCCCAGAGCGTCAATGCCGTCCAGCTCTCCCCGCTTGCGCAGGGCGCCGGTCCAGGCAAAGAGGGTGGCCACCGGGTTGGTGGAGGTCTCCTCCCCCTTCAAATACTTGTAGTAGTGGCGGGTGACGGTGCCGTGGGCGGCCTCATACTCATATTTGCCGTCGGGGCTCACCAGCACAGAGGTCATCATGGCCAGGGAGCCGAAGGCGGTGGAAACCATGTCGCTCATCACGTCGCCGTCGTAGTTCTTGCAGGCCCAGATGAAGCCGCCCTGGGAGCGGATCACCCGCGCCACCGCGTCGTCGATGAGCGTATAAAAGTACTCGATGCCCAAGGCGTCGAAGGCGGCCTTATACTCGGCGTCGAAGATGGCCTGGAAGATGTCCTTGAAGGTGTGGTCGTACTGCTTGGAGATGGTGTCCTTGGTGGCGAACCACAGGTCCTGTTTGGTGTCAATGGCGTACTGGAAGCAGGAACGGGCGAAGGAGGCGATGGAGCTGTCCTTGTTGTACTGCCCCTGGAGCACGCCGGAGCACTCAAAGTCGTAGACGGTCTGGCGGAATTCCTCCTTCCCGTCCGCGCCGGTGAACACCAGCTCGGCCCTGCCGGGGCCGGGCACCCGGTACTCGGTGCACCTATAAACGTCGCCGTAGGCGTGGCGTGCGATGGTGATGGGATGCTTCCAGGTCTTGACCACCGGGGAGATGCCCCTGACCATGATAGGGGCGCGGAACACGGTGCCGTCCAGGATGGCGCGGATGGTGCCGTTGGGAGACTTCCACATCTGGGAGAGCCGGTACTCCTCCACCCGCTGGGCGTTGGGGGTGATGGTGGCGCACTTGACCGCCACGCCGTACTTCTTGGTGGCCTCGGCGGAGTCCACAGTCACCTGGTCCTTCGTCCGCTCCCGCTCGGGCAGGCCCAGGTCGTAATACTCGGTTTTCAGGTCGATGTAGGGCAGGAGCAGCTCGTCCTTGATCTGCTGCCACAGCACGCGGGTCATCTCGTCCCCGTCCATCTCCACCAGCGGGGTAGTCATCTGAATCTTTTCCATGGTCTCCTCCTCGGTTGGTTTTATCGCATTTCCTGGGCCAAATTATACCCCCATCCGTCAAAAATGGCAAGGGATTCCGTGTGTTTTGCCTCTTGTCCCGCCCGGGTTGGATCGGCTATACTGGAACACAGCCACAAAGAGAAAAGAGGATTGTCCCGTGTTCAGCAAGCAGGCCCTGCGCAGGCTTATTCTGCCCTTAATTATCGAACAGTTTCTGGCCGTCATGGTGGGCATGGCGGACATCATGATGGTCTCCTCCGCCGGAGAGGCCGCAGTCTCCAGCGTGGCGCTGGTGGATCTCATCAACGTCCTGATCATCAACATCTTTGCCGCCCTGGCCACCGGGGGCGCGGTGGTGTGCGCCCAGTCCATCGGCGCCCAAAACCTGGAGCGGGCCAACCGGGCAGCCAACCAACTTCTGTATATCGTCACCGCCGCTGCCCTGGGGATCATGGTTCTGGTGCTTTTCTGCAAGGCAGGGCTGCTGGGCCTGCTGTTCGGCCAAGTGGAGCCGGAGGTGATGGAGGGGGGCATCACCTACTTTGTCATCTCCGCCCTCTCCTACCCCTTCATCGCCGTCTACAACGGCTGCGCCGCCCTGCTGCGGGCCATGGGCAACTCCAAGGCCTCCATGTGCGTCTCCGCCTACATGAACGGGCAGAACATTGCAGGCAACGCTGTCTTTGTGTTCGTGTTCCACCAGGGTGTGGCGGGCGTGGCCCTCTCCTCCCTGCTGTCCCGCATCGCGGCCGCCGGACTCATGCTGGCCCTGCTCCACGGCCGGCGCAACCCCGTGCGGGTGTCCGGCCTGCTCCGCTTCCGATTCGAGCCGGCGGTCATGGCCCAGATTCTCCGCATCGGCGTGCCCAACGGCCTGGAAAACAGCTTCTTTCAACTGGGCCGGGTGCTGCTGGTGAGCCTGATCTCCACCTTCGGCACGGCCCAGACCGCCGCCAACGCCGTGGCTAACAACATCGACAATTTCGGCGTCATTCCCGGCCAGGCCCTGGGCCTTGCTCTCATCACCGTGGTGGGCCAGTGCGTGGGGGCCGGAGACTGGGATCAGGTGCGCGCCTACACCAAGCGGCTGGTCAAGCTCACCTACCTGTGTACCTGGGGGCTCAACGCTGCGCTGCTGCTGGGTCTGCCCCTCATCCTGCGCCTCTACAGCCTGACGCCGGAAACCCAGTGGTACGCCGCGGTGCTCATCTTCATCCACAACGGCTGCGCAATGCTGTTTTGGCCCCTGGCCTTCACCATGCCCAACGCCCTGCGGGCCGCCGGTGACGTGAGGGTGCCCATGGTCATTTCCATCACCTCCATGCTTGTGGTGCGTGTGGGGGGCAGCTATCTGCTGGGCCTCCACTTCGGCCTGGGCGCCATCGGCGTGTGGCTGGCCATGGTGGGGGACTGGGTCGTTCGGCTCATCTGCTTCGTGCTCCGCGCCCGAAAAAAGCTGTGGCTGGAGCACCGCTGAATACGCGCACCCGAAGCCATTCGGGTGCGCGTTTTCTTTACCAGAGGTCCAGCGCGTACTGCATGCCCAGGCTCACTGCCGTGATGGCCGCCCAGCAGCACAAGCCCATCAGAATGGGTCTGCCGCCGGTCCTGACGAGTTTGATCAGATCGGTATTGAGCCCAATGGCCGCCATGGCCATGATGATGAAGAACTTGGACAACTCCTTAAAAGGAGCAAAAGCCGCTGCGTCCACTCCTGCCAGGGACGCCCCCGTAGTAATCAGGGAGGCCAGCATGAAGAACAGGAGGAAGAAGGGGAACACCCGCCGGAGAGAGAAGCTTCCCTCCCCCGTGCCGCCTGCCCGCCTGGCCCGGGCGGTGCGCCGGAGAGCCAGCGCCAGGGTGATGGGGATGATGGCCAGAGTGCGGGTGAGCTTGACAATGGTGGCGGTGTCCAGGGTGTTGGCCCCGGGGTGCATTCCGTCCCAGGCCGCGGCAGCGGCCGTGACGGAGGAGGTATCATTCACCGCCGTGCCGGCAAAGAGTCCGAAGCCCTCGTTCCCTAGACCCAGCAGGCCGCCCAGGGTGGGGAACAGGAGGGCGGCCGCCACATTGAACAGGAAGATGACCGAGATGGACTGGGCGATCTCCTCGTCGTCCGCGCCGATGACCGGGGCGGTGGCCGCGATGGCGGAGCCGCCGCAGACGGATGAGCCCACCCCCACAAGGGTGGAGATGTTGGAGGGGATATGCAGCAGCCTGTGCAGAAGGAAGGACACCACCAGGGAGGTGGTGATGGTGGACAGGATGATGGGCAGGGACTGAACGCCCACCTTGGCGACCTCCGACAGATTCAGTCCGAAGCCAAGCAGGATCACGGCATATTGCAGGATTGTTTTTGATGTGTAGGCGATGCCCGCCTGAGCCCGGCCCTTATCCCGGACAAGCAGGGCGATGGCCATGCCCGCCAGGATGGCGAACACCGGCCCGCCGATGACCGGGAGCGCCCGGCCCAGCATCCAGCAGGGAATGGCGATGCACAGGCACAGCAGCAGCCCGGTCCCTCTCTCGTTCCAGTGCTTCATGTCATACTTCCTCTCTTTCTGATGGGTTCCCCTATCATACCGTAAAATTTCCATCAGGTAAAATGATACTTATTTATTTTTCTATAAGAAATATTTATTGCTTCTTTCCCCCGTTTCCTCCCTTGCCCCCGGAGCGCTTTTCCTGTATAATGTGGTACAGTATTGCGCAACTGCGTGGAAAGGGAGCCTTTTTATGCTGCAAACGGTCATTCCACAGGGGTACGCCCCCTGTCTGAACCTCTATGACACTCAAAAGGCCATTGGCCTGCTCAAGCGCCTGTTTGAGGATACGCTGGGCGGCGCGCTGCACCTGCGCCGGGTCTCCGCCCCCCTGTTTGTGGAGGCCTCCACCGGCCTGAACGACGATCTCAACGGCGTGGAGCGGGCCGTCTCCTTCGACATTCCCGACGCCGGGCGGGACGCACAGGTGGTTCACTCCCTGGCCAAGTGGAAGCGGATGGCCCTCTACCGCTACCAGTTCTCCGTGGGCGAGGGCCTCTACACCGATATGAACGCCATCCGCCGGGACGAGGAGCTGGACAACCTGCACTCCGTCTATGTGGATCAGTGGGACTGGGAGAAGATCATTGCCCCCCGGGACCGGAACGCCGACTATCTCCGGCAAACCGTGCGCACCATTGTCTCTGCCATGGCAGAGACCCAGCACACCCTGCGCTCGGTCTTTCCCCAACTCACCGCTCTTCCTCCGCTGGGGACGGAGGTCTCCTTCGTCACCACCCAGGAGCTGGAGGAGCTCTGGCCCGACCGCTCCCCCAAGGAGCGGGAGGATGCCTGGGTGAAAGAGCATCCCGTCACCTTCCTGATGGGCATCGGCGGCGCGCTCAAGTCGGGCCGCCCACACGACGGCCGGGCCCCCGACTACGACGACTGGACCCTCAACGGGGATATCCTGGTGTGGAACCCAGTGCTGGAGCGGGCTTTTGAGCTGTCCTCCATGGGCATCCGGGTGGACGCCGCCGCCCTGGACCATCAGCTCACCCTCGCCGGGTGCGAGGCACGGCGGGAGCTTCCCTTCCACAAGCTGCTGCTGGAGGGCAAGCTGCCCCTCACCATCGGCGGCGGCATTGGCCAGTCCCGCCTGTGCATGCTCCTGCTGGGCAAGGCCCACATTGGCGAGGTGCAGGCCAGTGTCTGGGATGAACAGACCATCCAGGCCTGCCGCGACGCCGGGGTGATTCTGCTGTAATGCCGCGTCCGGCTTTTGGTAAAAGTGGAACACGGGGCGGCCTATGAGTGGGCCGCCCCGCGTCTGCCTGCGGTGCAAAAGTGCTTGCACGCTCTCCTCCGGCTATGGTACACTAGCAGGCGAACCGAATCTTTGCACATGGAAAGGACCACCATGGATATTTTGGAGCAAATCAGGGCCAATTACGGCTCCTTCAGCCGCCCCAGACAGCGTATCTCCGACTTTATCCTGAATTACCCGGAGCAGTGCTGCTTTCTCTCCCTCAGAAGCTTTGCCCAGCAGGTCGGGACCACGGAGGTCACGGTCCTGAACTTCTGCCGCGGCCTGGGACTGGGCAGCTATATGGACCTCAAGAAGGCGCTTCAGGACTACCTGATCGTGCGCGTCAACGCCGGAGACCGGCTGAAGCTGGCGGTGGCGGGCAGCGGCAGTGCCCAGGATCTGTACCAGCGGGTCTGCCGCGCCGAGCGGGAGGCCCTCCAGAGCACCCTGGACGGCAACTCCGTGGAGCTGCTGCTGGCCTTCACCCAAGCCCTGCGCCGGGCCAGGCGTATTTTCATCGCCGCCCATGACTTCAGCCGTTTTCCCGCCGGATACCTGGAGCACCGGCTGCTCTCACTGGAGCTAGACTGCTGCATCCTGGATCTGCAGGCCCGGCAGGATATGTTCCGGCGGCTCTCCGCCCAGCCGCCCCAGGATGGGCTGCTGATTGCCATCACCGTGCCCCCGTACGGCAACGACACCATCGCCCTGACCCGCTACTGCGCTTCCATCGGCATGCCCGTGGCAGCCCTTACGGACCGGCCCGATTCCCCCGTTGCCCGCTGCGCCCAGACTACCCTTCTCTGCCATGTGGAGCTGATGGGTATGACCAACTCCTTTACCTCCATGGTCGGCCTGGTGGACACCCTGGCTATGCTCTATACCTTTACCAGCGGCGCTCCCACCCAGGAGGAGAAGACCTGCCGTGACACACTGCACCGAAAGTTTGACAGTTGTTTTTCCGACCCAAACACTTCAATATGAATTTAATCCTGCACAAAATCCCCTCTTTTTATGGAAAGAGGGGATTTTTCTATCAATTTGCCTGGCGATCCGTCGCGAAAAACAGTTGCAATTGACAAAAGCATTTGCTATAATTTAGTTTATCTTACTACAGTAAACGCTGTAGTAGAAAACATTAGTAAGGAGGAGTATGCATGAATCCTACCGCACGGAAACTGACGGCCCTGTCTCTTGCCGCGGTGATGGGCCTGGGCCTGGCCGCCTGCTCTGGCGGCAGCGGAAATGGGGACGCCACCGGCACCGCGTCCCCTACCCCCGGCACCACCGCAGAGCCGACATCCTACGCCGACCAGATCGTGGTCGGCATTACCGCCGAGCCCAAGTACATTGAGCCCAATGCCCCCGGTATGGGCCCTGCCGAGGTTCAGGTGTCCCAGCAGATTTTCGAGGGCCTGGTCCGCACCGGCGACGACGGCTCCATCGAGCCCGTCCTGGCCACCGACTGGACCATCAGCGACGACGGCCTGACCTATACCTTCAATCTGGTGCAGGGCGTCAAGTTCTCCAACGGCGAGGATGTGGAGCCCAGCGACTGGGTCTGGTCCTTCTACCGCGCCCGCGACTACGAAACCTCCAACTACCGCTATATCGCCGAGGCCATCGACACCGTGGAGGCCACCGACGAGCAGGTGGTCATCACCCTCACCGAACCCAACGCCGCCTTTCTGGCCGAGCTGGGCTGCTTCAACATGGTGCTGGGCGACCAGTCCTATGCCGAGAGCATGAGCGACGAGGAGTACCTGAAGAACCCGGTCGGCACCGGCCCCTACATGCTGAAGGACTGGACCCAGGGCAGCAGCCTGACTCTGGAGGCCAACCCCTACTACCGCGTGGAGGGCATGCCCAAGACCAAGGAGATCAAGTACGTCCTGATCGCCGACGACAACACCCGCCTGATGCAGCTCCAGTCCGGCCAGATCGACGTGGCCCCCACCTTCCCCTTCTCTCTCGCCCAGGGCGTGGAGAGCAACGAGGCCCTGGCGCTGGACATCTTCCCCTCCACCCAGATCTACTATCTGACCGTCAACACCACGAAGCCTCCCTTTGACGATGTCAAGGTGCGCCAGGCCCTGTATTACGCGCTGAACAAGTCCGAGCTGGCCAGCGCCATCGCCGGCGAGTACGGCACCCCTGTGGCCGCCATTGTCTCCGAGACCCAGGGCGACTGGTGCAACACCGATCTGCAGGTGACCGAGTACGCTCCCGACACCGCCAAGCAGATGCTGGCCGATGCCGGCTACACCGAGCCCGTGGAGTTTACCCTGTCCATCCGCACCGGCTCCACCTTCTATGAGCAGATTGCCACCCTCATCAAGTCCGAGGTGGACCAGGCCGGCTTCTCCTGCAACATCGAGCTTCTGGAGTCCGCCACCCTGACCGACAAGTACAGCTCTCAGAGCCACCAGGCCACCATTCTCCAGTGGGTGGACGACTACCAGGATCCCTCCGGCGTGGTGGGCTGGACCGTGGACTACGATCAGGCCCAGTGCTTCTACACCGGCCTGAACGACGAGGAGCTGGACGCCCTCTACATGGCCGCCCAGACGGAGATGGACCACGACAAGCGCGTGGAGATGTACCGCGACATTCAGCAGCAGGTGTATGACAACGCCAACGTCATCCCCCTGTACCGGAATGACTTCGCCTTCGCCCGCTCCGCCAAGGTAGACGGCCTGCAGGTCAACCCCTTCTACGTGTACCAGGCCATGTACTGGACCAAGGCCAACTGAGCCGCGTCCTCCCGTTCGCCCGGACGGCGGGGCCCCAGCCGCGGGGGGTGGAGCATACGGCTCCATCCCCCGGCTCTTTTTGCGGGACGCTCTGTCCATGGGGAAGGCGCGGCTTCCCCGTGGACAAGGCGTTCCGCAGTTCCCCGGGAACGGGACGCGCGGTCCCACGAACTGACAGAGGCAGGTGTAACTTCTTGAATCGACTCAACTACATCCTCAAACGGATCCTTCAGATGATTCCGGTTCTGTTTGTGGTCACCATCCTGGTGTTTTCCATCATCCGCTTCATCCCCGGTGAGCCAGCCCGCCTGATTCTGGGCGAGAAGGCCACAGAGGAGGCTGTGGCCGCCCTGACGGAGAAGCTGGGCCTGAATGAGCCCCTGCTCACCCAGTACCTCCTGTTCTTGAAGCAGATTTTCACTCTGGACTTCGGCAACTCCTTCACCTACCAGATGCCGGTGTCCGAGCTTCTGGCCTCCCGCTTTCCGGTGACCCTGGCGCTGACCCTGATGAGCACGGTGATCTCTCTGGTCATCAGCCTGCCCCTGGGCTATTTTGCCGGCGTCCACAAGGACCGTCTGGGCGACCAGGTGGTGCGCACCACCTCCCTGGTGGCCATCTCCATGCCCTCCTTCTGGGTGGGCCTGCTGCTGATGATCGTCTTTGCCCTGAAGCTGAAATGGCTGCCGGCCGGCGGCTGGTCGGACACCCTTCTGGGACAGTTCCGCTGCCTGATCCTGCCCGCCGTCACCCAGTCCCTCATGACCTCCGCCCTGCTGCTGCGCAACACCCGCAACTCGGTGGTGGACATCACCCGCATGGATTATGTGGACTTTGCCCGCAGCAAGGGCATCACCAGCGGCGAGGTGCGCACCCGTCATGTGATGCGCAACGCCATGATCTCCACCGTCACCCTTCTGAGCATGCGCATGGCGGCCATGCTGGGCGGCTCGGTCATCATCGAGACGGTGTTCTCCGTGCCCGGCATCGGCAAGCTGGCCAGCGACGCCATCTTCGGCCGGGACTATGCGGTGGTGCAGTATGTGGTGCTGCTCTTTGCAGTGCTGGTGCTGGTCATCAATCTGATCACCGATATCCTCTATTCCTTCCTGGATCCCCGGGTCAATCTATAGAAAGGGGTGTACGAATGAAACGTTATCACGGCGTCAGTCCGCTGGAGCAGAAGCGCTCCATGCCGGCGTGGCTGGCCAAGCCCTCTTTCGTGATCGGCCTGCTGATTGTGCTGGTGGTCATCCTCATGGCCCTGTTCCCCCAGTTCATCGCCCCCTACGATCCCATCGCCACCGACGTCACCGTGTCCAACCAGGCCCCCAGTGCGGCCCACTGGTTCGGTACGGACTTCTACGGTCGCGACATCTTCTCCCGCGTCATCTGGGGTACCCGCATCGATCTGCTCATCGGCGTGCTGGGCGTGGTGATTCCCTTTCTGGTGGGCGGCATGATCGGACTGCTGGCCGGCTACTACGGCGGCTTCCTGGACAGCCTGCTCATGCGCATCACCGATATCATGATGGCCTTCCCCTTCACCATCCTGGTCATCACCATCATGGCCATCCTGGGCCAGGGACTGATCAACCTGTTCATCGCCCTGTGGCTGGTGGGGTGGATGAGCTACGCCAAGCTGGTGCGCAGCGAGGTGCTGGTGCTCAAGGACTCTGAGTTCATCCAGGCCGCGCGGGTGGCCGGCTTCTCCGACGCCCGGATTCTGTTCCGCCACCTGCTGCCCAACGTCATCAGCTCGGCGGTGGTCTTCGCCGCCTCCGACGTGGTCATGTGCATGCTCACGGGCGCGTCCATGAGCTTCCTGGGCCTGGGTGTCTCGCCCCCCACACCGGAGTGGGGCTCCATTCTCAACGAGGGCCGCAATTTCATCACCTTCGCCTGGTGGCCCACCCTGTTCCCCGGCCTGTTCCTGGCCGTCAGCGGCGTCGGCTTCTCCCTGCTGGGGGACGGCCTGACCGACTTCCTGCGCACGAAAGGACGGTGAGCCCGGCATGGAAAAACTACTTGAAGTCAGTGATCTCCACGTAGCCTTCCCCAGCAAGCGGGAGACTGTCCGCGCCGTGGACGGCGTCTCCTTCCAGGTCTTCCAGGGGGAGACCTTCGGCCTGGTGGGCGAGTCGGGCTGCGGCAAGAGCCAGACCCTCCGCTCCATCCTGGGCCTGCTGAAGCAGCCCGGCCGGATCACCGGCGGCGAAATCCGCTACAAGGGGGCGGACATCGCCAAAATGAGCCAGCGGGAGCTGCAAAAAATCCGGGGCAAGGAGATCTCCATGATCTTCCAGGAGCCCATGACCGCCCTCAATCCGGTGCTGCGCATCCGCAGCCAGATGTACGAGGCCTTTGAGGGGGAGAAGCTGTCCAAGGAGGAGAAGCGCCGGCGGGCCATTGAACTGCTCAAGCTGGTGGGCATCCCCTCCCCCGAGACCCGTCTGGATGAGTATCCCCACCAGTTCTCCGGCGGCATGCGCCAGCGCGCCATGATTGCCATCGCCCTGGGCGCCCGGCCCAAGCTGCTGCTGGCCGACGAGCCCACCACCGCGCTGGATGTAACCATCCAGGACCAGATCATGAAGCTGCTCAACCAGCTCAAGCAGGAGCTGGGTATGAGCATCATCCTGGTGACCCATGATCTGGGCGTCATCGCCCAGATGTGCGACCGGGTCGCCGTCATGTATGCCGGCCAGATCGTGGAGATGACTGACACGGTTACGCTCTTCAGCCGCCCCCGCCACCCCTATACCTACGGCCTGATGGGCTCCCTGCCCAACGAGGAGACCGCCGGCACCACGCTGGAGGCCATCAAGGGTTCGCCCCCCAACCTGGCCCACCTGCCGGAGGGCTGCCCCTTCTCCCCACGGTGCAAATACGCCTGCGACCTCTGCCGCAGGGAGCGGCCCGCGCTCACCGAGGTGGAGCCGGGCCACCTGGCCCGCTGTCACCGCCTGGACGTGACCGCGTCCTTCCAGGGCCTGATCGAGGTGCCGGACGGCGCCGGACGAAAGGAGGACACCCCCCATGGCTGATTCCCGTCCCCTGCTGCTGGAGGTGGAACACCTGTGCAAATGGTTTCCGCTGAAGCGGACGGCCGGCGACGTGCTCCAGCGGAAGGAGAAACGCTACCTCAAGGCCGTCAACGACGTGTCCTTCCAGCTCTTCAAGGGGGAAAACCTGGGTCTGGTGGGCGAGTCGGGCTGCGGCAAGTCCACCCTGGCCCGCACCATTCTCCGGCTGTATGAGCCCACCAGCGGCACCATCCTCCTCAACGGCACGGACATCTCCCACATGAAGGGCGATGCGCTCCGCAGGCTCCGCCCCCAGATGCAGATGATCTTCCAGGACCCTTACTCCTCCCTCAACCCCCGTATGTCGGTATATGACACCATCGCCGAGATGCTGCGGGTACACAAGGTGGTGCCGGCCGAGGAGCTCCCCGCCCGGGTGGAGCAGCTCCTCACCATGAGCGGACTGACCATGGACATCGCCGAGCGCTTTCCCGGCGAGTTCTCCGGCGGCCAGCGCCAGCGCATCGGCATTGCCCGGGCCCTCTCCCTCAATCCCGCCTTTATTGTGGCGGACGAGCCCGTGTCCGCCCTGGACGTATCCATCCAGGCCCAGATCATCAATCTGCTTGCCCAGCTCCAGCGGGAGCTGGAGCTGACGGTGCTGTTCATCTCCCACGATCTGCGGGTGGTGCGCCACATCACCCACCGGGTGATGGTGATGTACCTGGGCAGCAATGTGGAGGTGGGTCCCACCGAGGCCATCTTCCAGCACCCCGCCCACCCCTATACCCAGGTGCTGACCAAGGCGGCCCCCAAGCTGGATCCCCTGAACCGCCAGCGGGACTACGCCATCGAGGGTGAACCCCCCAGCCCCATCCACACCCCCACCGGCTGCAAATTCCACCCCCGCTGCCCCTACTGCACAGACAAGTGCCGCAGCGAAGTCCCCGAGTTAAAGGAGATCGCTCCCGGCCACCTGTGCGCCTGCCACTATCCACTCTGAAGCCAGCCCGACCGGACTGCGCTCCGCAAAATACAAGGAGGTAGTACCATGCGTTTATCCAACCTGACCTGGCCCAAGGCAGAGGAATATTTCCGCGCTCACGATACCGTCCTCATCGGCATCGGCTCCATCGAGTGCCACGGCCGCCACATGCCCCTGGGCACCGACACCCTCATCCCCGACTTCCTGCTGGACAAGATCGAGCAGAAGAGCGACGTGCTCATCTGCCCCACCATCCCCTACGGCGCCACTGAGAGCCTGTGCGACTATCCCGGCACCATCAACCTGGGCACCGAGCTGCTCTATCAGGTGCTCGGCCGGGTGTGCGACAGCCTGTTCCAGCACGGCGCCCGCCGCTTCGTCATCCTCAATGGCCACGGCGGCAACATCAAGTCCATCGACCGGGTGGGCTATGACATCCAGCGCAAGGGCGGTATCCTGGCTGAACTGAACTGGTGGCTCATGGCCTGGGACATGGACCCGGCCTGGAAGGGCGGCCACGGCGGCGGCGAAGAGACGGCGGCCATCCTGGGTATTGACCCCTCCCTGGTGGATCAGAGCGAGGTGGCCGGCCCCATGAAGCTCCACGACGTATCCGATACCCTGAAGGCCACCGGCTTCACCTCCATTGAATACAAGGGCGTCACCGTCAACATTCCCCGCCTGACCCCCTCCGTCACCCACAACGGATGGATTGGTCCCGACCACCCCGAGACCGCCACCGAGGAGTGGGGCCGGAAGATGCTCCAGACCACCGCCGACTACATCGTGGACTTCATGGAGGAGTTCAAGAAGGTGGACATCGCCAAGGCCTGCGGCACCGAATTTTAATTGGTTAGAATGTGGGGATAGACACGAATGGATAAAAAGCAATCACTGGAACTGTGCGCCGCCCTCTCCAACGCCAAGGGCGCGCCCGGCTTTGAGGACGAGGTTCTCGCGGTTCTGCGCCGCTACGGCGAGGGGCTGGGCTCCTTCCGGGAGGACAGCCTGCGCAACCTCTACCTCTCCCGCAGCGGGAACCAGGGCGGACGGCCCATGGTTCAACTGGACGCCCACACCGACGAGGTGGCCTTCATGGTGCAGGCCGTCAAGCCCAACGGCACCCTGCGCTTCACCACCCTGGGCGGCTGGGTTCCCTCCAACATCCCCGCCCACCGGGTTTGGGTTCAGACGGCCGCCGGGGACTATATCCCCGGCGTCACCGCCAGCAAGCCCCCCCACTTTATGAGCGAGGCCGAGCGCAAGGCCCAGCCCGCCGTAGAGGACATGAGCATCGACATCGGCGCCTCCTCCCGGGAGGAGGTACTGCGGGACTTCCGCGTGCGCATGGCCGCCCCGGTGGTGCCCGACGTGACCTTCGAGTACCAGGAGAAACACGATCTGATGATTGGCAAGGCCTTTGACTGCCGCCTGGGCTGCGCCTCCATTCTGCGCACCCTGGACAATCTGCGGGACAAGACGCTGAATGTGGACGTGACCGGCGCGTTCGCCGTCCAGGAGGAGATGGGGACCCGCGGCGCCACTGTCACCGCCAACACCGTGAAACCCGACCTGGCCATCGTCTTTGAAGGCTGCCCCGCCGACGACACCGTGGCCGAACCCTATATGATACAGACCGCCATCCACAAGGGGCCCATGCTGCGCCACATCGACGCCCGCATGATCACCAACCCCCGCTTCCAGCGCTATGCCCTGGATCTGGCGGAGGAGCTGGGCATCCCCGTGCAGGAGAGCGTGCGCACCGGCGGCTCTACCAACGGCGCGCCCATCCATCTGTCCAACCAGGGCGTGCCCGTCATCGTCATCGGCATCCCTGTGCGTTACATCCATACCCACTACGGCATCGCCGCCCACAGCGACGTGGAGAACGCCGCTCGGCTGGCCGCCGCCATTTTGGAGCGGATGGACGCCGCGCAGATCAGCCGCTTCTGAGTCCCAAAGCTGCGCCCCCATGGGGGCGCAGCTTTTTTGTTGATCCCATAAAAACCGTACCATACGCTCTCTATACTTCTGCTAAAATCCGCTGTCCCTCCTGGCTATTTGCAGTTGATCTTTCTCCTTTTCCACACATACAGCCGTAAAATCGCCCAATGATTCTCCTTGACATTTTGTCTATATTGTGCAAAAATGTAGATACAGCATTTCCCATATTAAAATCTGCACGCTTTCTTGCAGAAGGGGGGCTCATGGACCTGTCCCAAGCCGAGGCCGGCTGAATTCAAAAAAAGGTGAGGTAATCAAACATGAAAAAATCCCTTCGCGTCTTATCCGTCACACTGGCGGGCGCGATGCTCCTCAGCACCAGCGCTCTGGCGTGTACCGGCGTGTACGTAGGCAAGGATGTCAGCGACCAGGGGACCTATCTCATTGCACGCAGCGAGGACCAGGGCCAGGGCGACTACAACAAAATGTTTCAGGTACAGCCCCGGGTGGAAAATGTGCCCGGCCGCTTCATCACCGATACCGCCACCGGGTTCCAGATCCCCCTGCCCGCCACCACCTATAAGTACACCTATGTCCCCGACTACACCCGGGGCGACGACGGCATGTACCCCGGTTCCTGCACCAATGAGTACGGTGTGAGCATCACCGCCACCGTTTCCACCTCCACCTGCGAGGCCTGGGAGGCTGAGGATCCCTTTGTGGAGCCCGGCCTGCGTGAGGCCATTCTGGCCGCCTCGGTAGCCGCCGTCTCCACCACCGCCCGGGAGGCCGTGGATGTGCTGCTGGGCTATGTGGACGAGTACGGCTCCGAAGAGGGCAACACCGTCATGATCACCGACCAGGACGAGGCCTGGATCGTGGAGATCTACGGCGGGCACCAGTACTGCGCCATGAAGATGCCCGACGACAAGGTGGCCGTGTTCGGCAACCACAACATGATCGGGCTGGTGGACCCCAAGGCCACTCCCGAGGACGGCTACATCTACTCTGACGGTCTGTTCGACACCATCGACAAGCTGGGCCTGGCCGTCAAGGAGGGCGAGCTGTACCACCTGGCCAAATCGGTGACCAACAACACCCGCGAGGACTACAACAACATGCGCAACTGGGCCGGCATGACCATCCTGGCCCCCTCCCTGGCGGGCGAGTACGACTCCGATGAATTCTATCCTCTGTTCTACTCCCCCGACGAGAAGGTCAGCGTTCTGACCGTCATGGATATCTACCGCAACCGGTACGAGGGCACTCCCCTGGACGTGACCCTGCCCGGCAATGAGGAGAACCGCGTCATCGGCACCGAGCGTTCCTCCCAGATCCATATCCTCCAGACCTTCCCCGACTGGCCCGCGGAGTGCTCCTCCATCGACTGGCTGGCCCTGGGCAACACGGAGCACTCCGTGTTCATTCCCTTCTTCTCCGGCATTACCGACACCGCCCCGGCCTATCATCTGGACGGCGACACCTACAACCCCGACGGCGCCTTCTGGAAGTTCAAGAGCATCTGCACCATTGCTGAACAGAACCGCTCCCTGTATAGCCAGGGTGTAAAGGACTTCTGGAAGCTCCAGGAGGAGCTGATGTACCAGGAGATGCTGGATGCCGCCCCCGCCATGCTGGCCAAGTACTCCGAGAGCCGCGCCGCAGGCGACGCCTATGTAACCCAGCTCGGCATTGATATGGCGGAGCGGGAGATGCTTCTGGCGGATAACCTGTACGCCAAGCTGCTGACCACCATGATGCACAACACAGGTCTGTCCTCCAGCAAGACACCCACCACCTTCCTCTCCGACGTTCCCCTGCGCCAGGTGGCCGAGAGCCGCGGCTACACCGTCACCTGGAACAAGGCCGACGGTTCCACCACCATCGCCAAGGGCGATGTCACCTATACCTTTACCCCTGAGAGCTATGAATGTGTCACCGGCACTGGTGAAACCATTGAGCTGACCCACTACTGCTATGTGCGGGACGGCTTCACCTATATCCCCATGGATTTTGCCAAAACCCTGTAAACAATCACAAAAACACACCGCCCCCGGCTACGCCGGGGGCGGTGTGTTTTTTAATCCGCCTCCTGCGGTCCAAGCAGCACGGGCTGGAGCTGGCGGCCCTCCAGCGCCGCGTCGATAGCGGCTGGGACCAGGGAAAAGTCGGCCACCAGGGAGGTGGGCTTCTTGGCGGGATCGTCCTGCCGGAAGGGGACGAAATAGACGTTTTTCTTGTCCAGCAGTACGCCGATATTCCTGGCCGAGGCCGCCAGACCGTCGTTGGTGGCAGGGCAGAGCACCACCGGCCCCCCGTTGCGCAGGTGAGCCTTGGCCGCCATGGTAACCGTGGTGTCCGTGACGCCGTTTGCCAGCTTGGCCAGGGTGTTGCCCGTGCAGGGACAGATGACCAGCACATCCAGCAGATGCCTGGGCCCAATGGGCTCGGCCTTGGCGATGCTGTCCACCACCCTCCGGCCGCAGATGCGCTCCATCTCCCGCATAAAGTCGTGGGCCGCCCCGAAGCGGGTATCAGTGGCGGCGCCGGCCTCCGAGACGATGGGGAGTACGTCGCCGTACCTGGACTGTACCCGCTCCAGCACCTCCATGGCCTGGCTGTACGTACAGAAGGAGCCGCAGAAGGCGAATCCAATCTTCCTATGTTCCATGTTCACACTCCTAATTCGGTGAGGATGTTATAGATGGTTGTCTTGATGCTCTTGCCCGCTGTGACCGGGGCCACCTTGCCGGGCAGAGACAGGGCCCAGAAGGCCTTGACCCCCAGCCGGGCCGCCGCGTCGAAGTCTACCCCTCCAGGCTTGGAGGCCAGGTCAATGACCAGGCAGCCCGGCTTCAGATCTGCCAGCTCCGCCTCCCGCAGAACGCGGACAGGGACGGTATTGACCACCAGATCATAGCCGCAAAGCCAGCCCTCCAACTGCCCGGTGTGCTCCACGCCGTAGCCGCAGTTCTCTGCCCAGGCCAGGTCGGCATACCGGCGGGCCGCCACGCTGACCCTGGCCTTCAGGCCCGCCAGCCGGTCGGCCAGCACCCGGCCCAGACGGCCGTAGCCGATCACCAGAACCCGGGCGCCGTGGAGGGTAATGGGCAGCTCCTCCATAGCCAGCTGGATGGCCCCCTCTGCGGTGGGCACCGCCTTTCCGAAAGGACACCGCTGTTCAGCGCGGGAGGGGGGTACACTCGGTCACCTCAACCCGCCGCGCCGCCCCCCGCCCGCCGGCCTGCGCCCGGACACGGAAGCACAGGGGCAGCTCCTCCAGCTCAACCAGCAGGGCGTCGGCCTGGACCGTGACCCGCTTTACCGCCGCGTCCAACACCGCCTCGCCCCCGGCCAGCTCTCCCGCCAGCCAGTCCAGCAGGGCGGCGCGGCGCTCCGGCCGTTCCGCCCCCGCCATTTCCAGGTCGGCCAGCCGCCGGGCCAGCCGGGACCGCTCCGCCTCGCTCCGGGCAGTGAGCGCCGCCAGCTCTTCCCGGCTGAGGGTCCCGTCCAGAAAGGCGTCCAGTGCCCTGGCCCGGCGGGCCTCCTGACGGCGGAGGGCCTGCCGCAGAGCCGCCGCCCCGCACTCCGCCCCCGCCGGCCGGGCCGACGCCAGTACCTCCGCAGCCATCGCCCCCAGAGGCAGTCCCACCTCGCCCAGCACGTGGCGGACACAGGCGGTCAGCACGTCTCCCGGTACCGCCCTCATGGCGCATCCCGTTCCCCGTCCCCGGCAAACGAAGCGCAGGTACTCCCGCCCATCGGGACGCCGGGTGCGCTTGGCGGTGAGGCGCCCGCCGCACGCCCCACACACCAGCTTGCCGGAATACCAGTAGCGGGCGGAAAAGCGGCTCCTCTCCCCCGCCAACCCCGCGCGCCGGGCCAGCTCGGCCTGGACGGCGGCAAACTGGGCCCGGCTGACAATGGCCGGGTGGTGGTTTTCCAGGCGGAACTGCTCCTCCGCCCCGCGGTTGACCACCTTCCGGTGGGTCAGATGGTCCACGGTGCGGTACTTTTTCTGGAGCAGGTCGCCGCAATACTTCTCGTTGTGGAGCAGCCGCAGTATCATGGCGGCCGACCACGCCCCGTCCGCCCGGAGGGGCGGGGCCACCCCCGCCTCGGTGAGCTCCCGGGCAATGGTGTGGGCCCCTTTACCCTCCTCCAGACACTTGCGGTACACCTCCCGCACCACCTCCGCCTGTTCCGGCCGGATGGTGAGCGCCCCGCCCCGCAGCGCATAGCCGTACACCGTGTCGTTGCCGAAGGCCACCCCCCGCCGCATGGCCTGGAGCTGCCCCCAGCGGGTGCGCTCGGAGATCTTACGGCTCTCCTCCTGGGCCACGCTGGCCATGATGGTAAGGCGGAACTCCCCGTCGTTGTCCCGGGTGTCAATGCCGTCGCTGAGGAAAATTACCCCCACCCCCTGTTCCCTCAGCCGCCGGGTCACCTGGAGGGCGTCCACCGTGTTGCGGGCGAAGCGGGACACCTCCTTGGTGAGAATCAGATCCACCGCCCCCGACCGGGCCAGCCGGAGCAGCTCGGCGAATCTGGGCCGGCGGAGGGTGGTGCCTGACAGGCCCTCGTCGGCGAAAATGCCCGCGCAGCGCCAGCCGTGCCGGGCGATGTACCCCTCAAAGTAGGCCTGCTGGGCGGCCAGGGAGTGAAGCTGATCCTCCTTGTCCGTGGATACCCGGCAGTAGGCCGCCACCCGCAGCGCATGTTCCATCCTTCCATGCCCCCTTTCCACCTACTCTATGCGCGGGTTTTCCCCCGTCTGCCTGAAATGTGTGGAAAACAAAGCGGGGGGGGGGGGGGGGGGTGGCGGGGGTATTGCCGAAGGCCTTGACGGCGTTGACGGCCCGCTCCACCAGCATGTGGTTGGTGGCCATGACCTTCTCGCCGTTCTCCTTCACCTCATACACCACGTTGTCCTCCATGCCCACGCGGATGTGGCCGCCCAGGGCCAGGGAGGCGAACAGGATGGGCAGGTGGCCCTTGCCCACGCCGAAGGCCGACCAGGTGGAACCGGCGGGGATGTGCTGCACCAGGTAGAGCAGGTTCTCCACCGTGGCGGGCATGCCGCCCAGCACGCCCAGGCAGAACTGGTAGTGGCAGGGGGTGGACAGGTGGCCCTTCTTCACGAAGTAGCTGGCCACGCCCAGCATGCCAGCGTCAAAGATCTCCAGCTCCGGCTTGATGCCCTTCTCCATGTAAAGATCGCCCAGCTTCTCGAGGAACTGGGGGGAGTTGACGAACACGCCGCCGGGCATCCAGTTGAAGGAGCCCGCGTCGTAGGAGCCCATCTCGATGCCGGGCAGCTCCCTGTGGTGGGCCATGCGCTCGTCGTCGGTGGCGGGGTGCTCCGGGGAGGCGCCGGAGGAGGTGCAGTTGATGATCACGTCGCAGTCCTTGTGGCTGCGGATGAGGCGGATGGTCTCGCGGAACTTCTCCTTGTCCATGGCGCCCAGGCCGTCGTCGGCCCGCATATGCAGGTGCACTACGGCGGCGCCCAGCTTCCAGGCGTCGTAGGCCTCGTCGGCGATCTGCTGGGGCGTCTCGGGGATCTTGTAGCCCGCGGGGGTGACCGCGCCGGTCAGCGCGGCGGTGATGATGGTCTTTGCCATAGCTGTGACACTCCTTTATAAGCAATGCACAGGAAGAAGGGACGTACCGGCCGCCCCTTCTTCCGCGCTTGTAAAATTAAAACTCGTAGTCCTCCGGCTCGTTGCTGTGCTCGAAGACATAGGGGTTCTCGATCTCCCCGGCCTCCACCTTCTTCCACCACTCGGCGGCCTTGAGGGGCATGGTGCGCCAGGATTCGGCGGTCTGGGGCTCCTCCATGTCGCGGGTGGCGTAGCGCCAGTCGTTGACGCGGCTGATGTACTTCTCGTCCTGCTGGGCGGAGTGCTCGTCGCCCAGATCCCCGGCGGCGATGCGCAGCAGGGAGCCGTACTGCTCGCTGACGGTGTGCAGCTTCAGATCCTCCACCAGCAGCTTCTTCAGCGGCCGCTTGGCCAGGTTGGACATGATGGTGCGGTTCTCGTAGGGCATGGTCTTCCACATGCGGGCGATCTCCCAGGCCCGCTCCAGCACCTTGCCCTTGGGCAGCACCTCGTTGACCATGCCCCACTCCAGCATCTGCCGGGCGGTGAACTGGCGGGAGGTCATCATGTAGTAGTTGCCCCGCTTGGTGCCGAAGTAGTGCTGGCACATCAGGCCCATACCGTCGCCGGGCACCAGCCCCCCCTGAGCGTGGGGCACCTCCATCTTGGTGTCCTCGGAGCACAGGGTAATGTCGCACAGCATGGCGGAATCCCAGTGGAAGCCGGGGCCGGGGATGGCGCCGATGGTGGGCACATCCAGGTCAAACACCATGTTCTTGATGAGGTTGGTGTCATCGAAATACTGGTGCTGGAACCGCTGGGTGGGCAGCTCGGAGTAGGTCTCCCAGCCGTTGGCGTCGGACTCGATCATCCAGTTGTCGCCGATGTGGGTGTAGATGATGATCTCGTTTTTAAAGTCCAGGCTCAGCCAGCGGGTGAGCTGGCTCATGGCCCGGTGGGACATGCCGCTGTGGTGCATGGGGCCGTCCAGGGTCTTCCAGGTCACCTGCACGATGCCGTCTTCCCGCTTGAGGTCGGCGAAGTCCCTGAACCACTCCTTGTACTCGTCAAACTCGGGCAGCTTGACGTAATCCGCCATTGGTTTTCCCATGGTAACTACCTCCTGATTCCATACAGTGCCTTACTCGCCATCGGGGCGGTAGGGCTTCACGGGGCGGGTGGGGTCGCAGGGGTTGACCGCCTCGCCGGCCTCCACCTTCTTGAACCACTCGATGGGCTCGGTGCGGAAGGCGGCCCAGCTCTCACGGGTGGGTGCCTGCTGCATGTGGGGGAAGGTGTAGCGCCAGTCGTTGGTCTGGCTGATGTACTTCTCATCCTGCTGTGCGGCATTGCGGTCGCCCATGTCACCGGCGGCGATGCGCAGCAGGGAGCCGTACTGCTCGGAGACGGTGTGCAGCTTCAGATCCTCCACCAGCAGCTTCTTCAGCGGCCGCTTGGCCAGGTTGGACATGATGGTGCGGTTCTCATAGGGCATCGTCTTCCACATGCGGGCGATCTCCCAGGCGCGGGCCATGACCTGATCCTTGGGTAACACCTCGCTGACCATGCCCCAGTCCAGCATCTGCTGGGCGGTCCACTGGCGGGCGGTCATCATGTAGTAGTTGCCCCGCTTGGTGCCGAAGTAGTGCTGGGCCATCAGGCCCATGCCGTCGCCGGGCACCAGGCCGCCGTGGGCGTGGGGCACCTCCATCCAGGTATCCTCGGAGCAGATAGTGATGTCGCTGAGCATGGCGGAGTCCCAGTGGAAGCCGGAGCCGGGGATGGCGCCGATGGTGGGCACGTCCAGGTCGAACACCATGTTCTTGATGAGGTTGGTGTCGTCAAAATACTGGTGCTGGAACCGCTGGGTGGGCAGCTCGGAGTAAGTCTCCCAGCCGTTGGGGTCGGACTCGGTCATCCAGTGGTCGCCGATGTGGGTGAAGATGATGATCTCGTTCTTGTAGTCCAGGCTCAGCACGCGGACCAGTTGGCTGATGGCACGGTGGGACATGCCGCTGTGGTGCATGGGACCGTCCAGGGTCTTCCAGGTCACCTGAAGGATGCCGTCCTCCCGGTACAGATCCGCGAAGTCCTTGAACCACTCCTTGTACTCCTCCAGCTCGGGGAGCTTGACATAATCAGCCATAGGTTTTCCCATAAGGCATACCTCCAAATTTCATTTGATATACGGATTGGATTGATTTTTCACTTTCAGAAAAGCACGACTGCCATAAGCACAGCCAGCAGCCCCGCCAGCAGGTTGACCAGCACGCTCATCATGAACTGCTGGAAGTAGCCGTCCTTATAGGAGAGCTTGAACACGGATAGCTGGAAGGCAATGGCCCCGTTGTGGGGCAGGGAGTCGAAGCCCGCGCCGGAGATGGCGGCGATGCGGTGCAGAGCTCCCACATTGATGGCGGGGTTGCCAAGAATCGTGGCGCCGAAATTCTCCATAAACAGGGTCACGCCGCCGGTGCCGTTGGCCGTCATACCGGCCAGCAGGTTGACCGCCACAAAGGTGAGCAGGTAGGGGTTCATATCCAAGGAGAGCACCTGCTCCACGAGCCAGCCGAACACCGGGGTGGCCTGCACGGCGGTGCCGTAGCCCACCACGATGGAAATAAAGACGACGGGGATCAGGGAGCCCTGAATGCCGCGCACGCAGGTCTGGAAGGGATGGGCCAGCCCCTTGCGGCCCACCAGCAGGAAAAGCAGGGCGATGGAGAGCACCTGAGCGTAGGTCGTGGCCTGGATGGCGGTGATGCCGAACCACTGGAACAGCAGGCTCAGGCCGATGATGGCCGCCACGCAGAGGTATCCCTTCCAGGCGGGGGGCAGGGATGCCTCGTCCTTATCGTTTTTAGGGTCGTCCTCGTAGGTCACAAAGCCCTCCCCCCTGGCCTTCAGGCGCTTGCTCAGGAGAATCAGGTAGCCCACGATGAACGCCACGGAAAAGGCGGTACACACCAGGCTGATGACGGGACCGGCCATGGTGGTGGTGCCCAGGTAGGTGGTTGGGGCGATGTTCAGGGCGTTTGGCATGCCAATGAGGGTACCGTAGGCCACAGAGCCGGCGCCGGCGGACATGGCCGCCAGGGCCACCTTCCGGGACATATTCAGCTTTTTCAGTACGGGCAGGGAGATGGCCAGGACAGCGTACTGGTAGGAGGCCACGCCGGCGGCCATCATCAGGCAGGTGATGACGAATAGGGCCACGGCGATCCACTTCTCACCGAAGATTTTGATCATGTGGGTGGCCATGGCATCGCCCAGGCCACTCTCCATCAGACAGAAGCCGAACGCGCCGCCGATGGTGTAGAGCAGGAAGAACTGCTGAAACATGTTGCCCATGGAGGGCAGGAACGTGGTGAAGATGGAGGTCAGGCCGTCCGGGGTGCACAGGCACACCAGCACAGTGCAGGCAAAGACGGTCAGAAACAGGTTGACGCCACGGAAACTGAGAAAGAAAAACAGCACGAAAGCAATGATGACCACCATCAAGGAAACTAGTACGCTAGCTGACATTAAAATCTTCTCCTCTCTATTTATTTACTTTTTCCGTGCCCTCTTCTTTTTCACCTCCTCACAAACGGGCAGAATAAGGCCGTCTACTCTGTCTGGAAAATGCCTGCCGCGCCCATGCCGCCGGCGATACACATGGTAACCATAGCATACTTGCCGCCGGTGCGGCGCAGCTCCGAGATGGCCTTGCAGCTCAGCACCGCGCCGGTAGCACCCAGGGGGTGGCCCAGGGCCATGGCGCCGCCGTTGGGGTTGACCCTGGCGGGATCCATGCCCAGCTCCTTGATGCAGGGGCTGACCTGGGCGGCGAAGGCCTCGTTGAGCTCAATCACGTCCATGTCGTCCATGGTCAGGCCGGTGTACTCCAGCACCTTGGGCGCGGCGTAGATGGGGCCCAGGCCCATGTAGGCCGGGTCCAGGCCGCCCACACAGAAGCCCAGGAAAGAGGCCAGGGGCCGGATGCCCATCTCGGCGGCCTTGTCCCGGCTCATCAGCACCAGGAAAGCCGCGCCGTCGCTGGTCTGGGAGGAGGTGGCGGCGGTGACCCGGCCGTTCTCCCGGAAGCAGGGCTTCATGGACGCCATCTTTTCCAGGGTGGTGTCACGGCGGATACCCTGGTCCTTGTGAAAGACGATCTCGTTGCCCTCGGCGTCTGCGCCGGGCAGGGGGATGATCTGCTCGTCAAAATACCCCGCGTCCTGGGCGGCGGCCGCCTTTCGGTGGCTCTCCAGAGCCAGGCGGTCCATCTCCTCCCGGGTGACGTTGTACTTCTCCGCCACGTTCTCGGCGGTCTCGCCATTGGAGATGTACTGGGCGGGGTCGTGCTCCAGCAGCCAGGGGTCCATGTCGCCGCTGCGGTCCAGGGTCATGGGCAGGGCGGTCATGGACTCGATACCTCCGGCCACGATGCAGTCGGCCTGTCCGGCCTCGATCTGCCAGGCGGCCAGGGCCACGGCCTGGAGAGAGGATGAACAGAAGCGGTCCACGGTAAGGCCGCAGGCGGTGTAGGGCAGGCCGGCCCGGGCGGCCACCAGCCGGGCGGGGTTGAGGCCCTGCTTGGCCTCCGGGATGGCGCAGCCCAGAATCACATCCTCCACCAGGGCGGGGTCCAACTTGGGGATTTTCTCCATCACGCCCTTGAGCACCAGCCCGCCCATGTCGATGGGGTGCAGATTGCGCAGGGCGCCCTTCTTGCCAGACTTGGCCACGGCGGAGCGGCCATAGGCCACCACGACCGTCTTGCTCAGCGGTTTTGCCATATCAATCTTCCTCCATTTCCTTCAAGTCGGGGGACACCAGGAGCACGGGCTCCACCGCGGCCTGGATCTCCTCCACGGTGTGGCCCTTCCGGATCTCGGAGAGGACCAGCCCCTCCTCCGTCACGTCGATGACGCAGCGGTCGGTGACGATGTGGTTGACGCACTTTACAGCGGTGAGGGGCAGGGTGCACCGGCTGACCACCTTAGGGGAGCCGTCCTTGGCCACCAGCTCCATGGCCACAATGACCTTCCGGGCGCCGTTGCACAGATCCATGGCGCCCCCCATGCCGAAGGCCCGGCCGGGGGTGGCCCAGTTAGCCAGATCCCCCTGTGCCGACACCTGGAGTCCGCCCAGCACCGTGGCGGCGAGACGTCCGCAGCGGATGACGTTGAAGGACATGGCCACATCGAAGGCGCTGCTCCCCGGCACGGGGACGAAGGGCACTCCGCCCGCATTGACGAAGCGCTCGTTTTTCATCAGTCCCTCCTGCACCGTGGGGCCGATGCCGATGAAGCCGTTCTCGCTCTGGAAGAGTACGCCGTCCACGGCGTAGCTGCCGCAGAGGCTTGGGATGCCGATGCCCAGGTTGACCACGTCGCCGGGCTGGAAGTAGGCAGCCGCCCGCTTGGCGATAAAGTTTCTGTTGTCCATTGTCCCGCCTCCTTACGCCAGAATCATGTCCACGAACATGCCGGGCACCTTGATCTCGTCGGGGCCGAGCTCCCCCAGGTCGCAGAAGTGGTCGCACTCCACGATGGACAGCGCGCCGCAGGTGGCGATCACCGGGTGGGAGGCGTGGCCGCTGCTGCCGCTGTAGGCCAGGTTGCCCAGGGGGTCGGCCCGGCGGCAGCGGGTGAGGGCGATGTCGGCGCGGAGGGCGGTCTCCAGCAGATAGCTCTCGCCATTGACCTCAATGATCTGTTTGCCCTCCTCCACCACGGTGCCCAGGCCGGTTTTGGTGAGCACGCCGCCCAGCCCCGCGCCGCCGCAGCGGATGCGCTCGATGAAGGTGCCCATGGGGTTGAATTCCGCCTTCAGCGCCCCGGACTGGATTTTGGCGTTGGTCAGGGGGTTGGTGCCCACGTGGGTGGTGATCATGGCGTCCACCCGGCCGGCCTCCACCAGCAGGCTGACGCCGTGGCCCGGGTCGCTGGAGTCGATGGAGTAGATGGTCAGATGCATGGCGCCGCTCTCCAGCACGCAGTCGATCAGGCGGTCGGGCATGTACTGGTTGGTCTGTCCGCCGATGGCGATGATCTGCCCATCCTTGAACCGGGCGATGATCTCCTCGGCCGTTCTCACTTTACTCAGTTTCATATCATTCTCCTTTGCAGGACGGGGCTTTCAGGAAGCGGGAGAGCGCCAGGCCGATGACGGCCAGCGCCGCGGCGGTCACATAGGCGCCGGTGTAGCTGCCGCCTCCCGCGGTCTTGAAGGTGGTGGCCAGGCTGGGGCCGATGAGGCTGGCCAGGCCGAACACCACGTACATGACGCCGTAGTTCTCCGTAATGTAGCGGGGGCCGAACATGCGGGCGGTGAGGGGGGTGAGGAGGGAGGCCAGTCCGCCGTAGCAGGAGGCGGCCACCCCCATGAAGAGGAGCACCAGCCCCTCCGTCCCCGTCACGGCCAGGGCGGCCATGGACAGGATGCACAGCAGGAACACCGCCCCGGCGGTGTTGACCAGGCCCAGCCGGTCGGAGAGGCTGCCCCACACGAAGCGGCCGGCCATGTTGCAGGCGGAGAACACGCTGACGAAGAGGGCGGCCCGGGCGGGGGCGTAGCCCAGGGTCTGCTGGAGGATGGGGGAGGCCTGGCTGATGACGATCACCCCGGCCACCAGGCCGCAGGTAAATACCGCCACCATCCGGTAGAAGGCCCCGGTGCGCACCATCTGTCCCCGGTTCAGGTCGGCGCCGCTCCCCTGCCCACCGCTGGCGGCGGGGGCCATGGCGGCGTGGAATCCCTCCGGCGGCTCGGCCAGCAGCAGGGAGCCCAGCAGAATCACCGCGGCGAAGAGCACCCCCAGCACCCGGAAGGCGCTGCCCAGGCCCACCTTCTCCATCAGCGCGGCGGCGGTGGGGGCCCACAGGATGGCGCCGGAGCCGTAGGCAGCGGTGCCCAGGCCGGAGGCCATGCCGGAGCGGTCGGGAAAGAGGCGCACCACATAGGCCATCATGCTGGGATAGATGAAGCCCACCCCCAGGCCGGAAATCACGCCGTAGAACAGGTAGAGCTGCCAGAGCTGGCTCATCAGGCCGGCGGCGAAGAGGCCGGCGCCAAAGAGGACGGCCCCCACGGCCACGCAAAGGCGGCTGGACATGCGGCGGATCAGCCCGCCGAAGAGGAGGGGGGCCATGGTGGAGCACACCACCGTGATGGTGTAGGCCAGGGCCACCCCGGAGTCGGCCCAGCCGAACCGGGCGATAATGGGGGTCTGGAGCACGCTCCAGGCGTAGCCGAAGCCGGCGCACACGCAGATCACCATGGCGGAGATCAGGCACAGCCAGCGGCGGCCGGCGAAGGCCCGGACGGATGCGGTCGTATTGGCGGTCACCCGGTTTCCTCCTTTACAGCTTCTTGTGGAGCTTGAGCAGCTCAATGAGCATCTGGTCGCGGTAGGCCGCGCACGCCTCGTTGGTGTGGCCGATGTGGTCGGGGAAGTGCTTCATCTCCTCGTCCACGCCGGGCTGGGCCACCTCGGCCCAGTTGTCGGGCTGGTGGGTCCAGGAGGCCATGTCGGCCAGCCAGCGGTCGCCGGAGTTGCCCAGCATATTCACCATGCCGGTCAGGCCGCCGGGGTTGCCCAGCTGCATGATCATGTTGTGGCCGAAGATGGCCCAGCGCAGGCCGGGGCCGTAGACCAGGGCCTTGTCCGCGTCCTCCACGGAGCACACCCCCCGCATCACCAGATCCTGCACCTCCCGGTAGAGGGCCAGCTGGAGCCGGTTGGCGATGAAGCCGGGGCACTCCCGGCGCAGGAGGACGGCCTCCTTGCCGATGGACTGGTAGAAGTCGTAGGCCAGCTGGAGCAGGGCGGGGTCGGTCTTGTCGCCGGAGGTCAGCTCCACCAGGGGAATGAGGTGGGGCGGATTGTAGGGGTGGGCCCCCACGCAGCGCTCCGGGTGGGCCGCCTTGGCGGCAATGTCGGAGATGAGCAGGCCGGAGGTGGAGCTGGCATAGAGGGCGTCCGCCGCGGCGCAGGCCTCCACCTGGGCCAGAATGGACTGCTTGATCTCCAGGCGCTCCGGGCCGCTCTCCTGGATGAACTGGGCGTCCGCCACGGCCTCCTCCATGGAGGTGGTCAGGCGGATGGCCGCCACGATCTCCCCCCGGCGCTCCGGGGTAATGGCGTTAAATTGCTCCAGAGCATCCAGGCTCTTGTGCATCTGGGCCTCGCTCCTTTTGAGCTGTTCGTCGTTGATGTCGTACAGGGTCACGGCCAGCCCGCGCATGGCGAACTGGATGGCCCAGCTGGAGCCAATCACGCCGCCGCCCACGCAGGCGGCGCGCTTGATATCTGCAACCTTCATAATGACATATCTCCTTATTGCCGGGGTGGCAGGTGTCCCGGCGGGGGCGTTGCTCCGCCCCAGCCGGGATATGGCGAGCCGCCAGGCGTTGTGGGGACAAGCGTCTGGCGGCCTCGTTCTGGTTCAGCATTCCGAAGGGTCGTCCGGTAGAGGCCCGGAGGGGTCTCGCAGGCTGTGCTGAAAAGCCGCGGACAGGCGTTATCTGTGGTAGCGCAGGCCGGTGGCGGAGCGCACCATCTCGTCCCAGGTGGCGAAGTCGGTGCTCTCCTTCACAAAGGCGTCCAGCAGCGGCGGGGCGTAGATCAGGGTATCCGCCTTCCAGTTGACCATCACGGCGCTGGAATACCGGAAGCCCTCAAAGCTCTCGAAGCGGGTATACTCCTGCATGAAGTCGTCGGTGAAGATGTCCTCCAGCAGGCGCATCAGCTCCGGGGCGTTTTCCAGAAAGACAAAGCCCTTACTTATCGTCTGATCCATAGAACTTCTCCGCCTCTTTTTCCACGTAGGAGCGCCAAGCGGGGGCGTCGATCTCCATCCGCTCGCGGATCCAGTGCATCTGCTCGGGCTTTCCGGTCATGGCCTCCTTGCGCAGCACGGACATGTAGAGGGAGCCCTCTCCAGGGGGGCACCCCTGGAGGAAGAAGGCGTTGGGATGCTCCTTCAGGTGCTTGCGGGCGCAGTTGCCGTGGAGCAGGATCTTCTCATCCGGGGTATCGGGGGACAGGGTGTTCCGGCCGCCGGCCACCACCACCATGTCGGTGTTGTCATCATAAACGCCGATGGCCTTCAGCGTCTCCATGTTGAGGGTCAGCAATGCCTGACAGCTGGAGCAGGCGCCCTCACAGTGGACCTCATACTCGGGCCAGCGGTTGCGGATGTCCTCCAGGTAGGGGACCCACATCTTCTTGTAGCAGTCGGCCACCTTGTCGCCCACCACCTCGATGTCGTCGCGGTTGGTGGTGCCCAGGCCGGCCTCCTGGGCCACGCGGAAGTAGTCCACGCCGTCGGGATCAATGCCCACCAGCTCGCAGGCGATGCGGTCCAGCGCCACAGGGTCATAGGAGCCCATGATGCAGTCCACCTCGATGGGCACGGGGGTGTGGGGAGAGTAGCCGCTGGCGGCGTGCATCACGTCCATGATGTTGATGTCGGCGCGGCAGGCCCACCACACGTCCATCATGGCCATGGTCAGGTTCTGCTGGTGCATCTGCACATGGACCTGATCCTGCACCACACCCTTGATGTTCTTCAGCGCGCCGGAGAACACCATGCTGGCGTGGGCCTTGAGAATGGGCAGGTTGATGATGTGCTCGGCCTCCAGCAGCAGGCGGGGCAGCTTGACGTGGCTGATGTTGGAGCGGTAGCCCCGCACGGCTACATTGATGAGATCCTTGTCCTTCTTGATGTCCACCAGCTCGACGCCCTCCTCCCGGGCGACGGCGGCGATGCCGCAGGCCTCATAGCACTCGTCGGTGTCGCAGCCCACGGCGGCGGCCTCGGCGATGACAATGCGCTTGGGGTTGGCCTTTTTTACCTCACGGATGACGGCGCGGACGGTCTCGGGGTGGGTGCACACGGCGAACTCCGGGGGAGCCGCGTGCCCCGCGTTGGGCTTGAGCACAACGGTGGAGTTGGGCTCAATCATTTTGGCAGCGCCGCCCATCATGTCAAAGACGCGGGTGACATTCTCCTGCACGTCCAGGCCATGAGCCAGCGCCACAAGGGACTTCTTGCTCATTGCGTTTACCTCCTTCTAAAGATTGCCTATTTATGGGCCCGGCCGCTTACTGCTTGTGCGCGGCCATGTAATCCTGGTCATACTTGTGATCCTGCAGGGCGAGAATCAGCAGAATCGAAAGGAACGCCAGCCCGGCAAACACGATGTAAGCCACGCTCAGGCTGTTGAACAGCTTCTTGATGAGGCCGTTGACGGCGAAGTTGCACATGAAGATGATGTTGGTCAGGGGGAACACCACGCTGTTGACCTTGGCGTAGCCCACCCGACCGAACACAGAGCCGGGGACGGAGTTCATCAGGGCGGGGGCTGCGGCGCCCAGGAAGCCGATAACCACCAGGGACACCCACACCAGAGGCATCACGCCGCTGATGTTGAAGAGCATGGCCACAATATACAGCACGCCTGTGAGCACGCCGGCCTTCTTGATGCCCAGCCTGAACAGGATGCGGCCGAAGATGACGGCGCCAATAATTCCGATGACGGCGATAGCGCTCATAACACTGACCGCCAGATCGGGGGCAATGCCCACCTCAATGTTGCGGGCCACCAGCTGGGTCATGATGCCCATCTGGGCCAGCATCAGAAAGCCGGTGGACAGAGCGCACAGCCAGGTCTCCTTGGTGCGCAGCAGCTTGCCGGTGGTCCAGCCGGAGTTGTCCAGCTCGGGGGGCGCGGAGGAGTAGTTGGCCTTGAACTCGGCCTCGGTGACGTTATCGGGATAGAGGCCCCGCTCCTTGGGGGTATCGCGCAGAAGCGCCATGCCGATCACACCCACCACGGCGGCCACGCCGCCGCAGATCACAGAGCCCATGGGCATGCCGATCGAGCCCGCCAGGACGTTGAGCAGCGGGACAAAGAGCATGGTTCCAAAGTTGGAGCCCATTGCCACGATGCTCATGGCCTGTCCCTGTCTCTTGGGGAACCACATGGCCACCAGAGTACCCACGCCCACAAAGGAGCCGGAGCTGAGGCCGCCGCCCACAAAGCACATGGCGATTAAGTACATGGGGACATTGACGGCGTTGCAGGCCGCGATATGGCCCAAGCCCGCCAGAATGAGGCAGCCGGCGGCCACTTTGCTGGGGCCGATGCGCTGGTTCACCTGCCCTGCTGCGACGGCGATCAGCACGCCGACGATGCCGGCCACGGAGTTCATGGTCAGGATGATGCTTTGATCCACGTTCAGCCGTTCCGCCACAGCGGGAGAAATGATGTTGGTTCCGTCTGCAAAGAAGCCGCCATTGCTGAAAAACACCAGCAGTCCAAAGATCAGCAATAACCAGCCCCAGGGTCCAAATCCTCTTTTTTCTCTCATAATACGCAATCCTCCTGAGTGGGGAGCGGATGCCCGCCCGTCATTTCATGAATTGAGTGCGCCGCGCCGTATAGTCCTGAACCGCCCCTTTCCGCGTTCTCTCCTTTTTGTGATTTTTTTAACGCAGGCCCAGTATATCCTTTACAGCCGCGTTTGAAAAATATATAATCTTTAGAACGGTATAAGCAATTTATATACTTACCGGGAGGGAAGTTGGCATGGAACTTTCACAGTTGAGATACTTCATCGCCGTAGCCAAACTGGGCAATATGTCCAAGGCCGCCGAGACCCTGTTTGTCTCCCAGCCCAATCTGAGCACCAGCATCTCCCGGTTGGAGGAGGAGGTGGGCGTCCCCCTCTTTGAGCGGCGGCGGGGCAAGATCGCCCTCAATCAGAACGGCGAGCTGCTGCTGAAAAGCGTGGAGCAGGCCGTTTCACTCCTGGACGCCGGCGTCCAGGCTGTGCGGAACCAACACAGCGGACGGCCCGAGCCCCTCTCCATCGTCTGCATGACGGACGACACCACCCTCCTGGAGCATTTTCTGCTGGAGCACCCCGAGGTCAACCTGATCCACCAGCGGGCCGACCTGCCCAACGTCACCAGTCTGCTGGACCGGTGCGAGGTGGATCTGGCCATGACGGTGCTCCCGCCCCCGTCGGAAGAGGTGGTCTATGAGCGCATCTATGCGTGCAACTTCGGCATGCTCATGCGCCGGGAGCATCCACTGGCCGCCCTGCCTGCGGTAGCCCACCGGGAGCTGGCAGGGGTACACCTGGCCATCGACGGCTCCCGGGTCAACAAGGAGACCTTCTGCGCCGCGGAGAACAGCAAGTTCGGCCTGACTCCCATCATCGACTACGACGTACGGCACCTGGACCTTCTCACCTCCCTGGTGGAGTCCAACAACTGTGTCTCCATTGTCCCCGCCGTCAAGTACAAGGAGCTCTCTCTTCAGGGCAAACACCCCGACCTGGTGTTCCGGGAGTATGCCGACGGCGCGCCCACCGCCTACTGGGGCATCGCCTATAACAAGCGCCGTCCCCTGACGGAGCTGGGCCAGTGCTTCCGCGCCTTTGTCCAGAGCTACTTCACCTCCATCGACACCCGCTACGCTGATGCCCAGGAGCCTTCCGCCGGCTAACAGTTCAGCCCCGCCCCCGGCATGGCCAGGGGCGGGGCTGTGTGTTCCCGGCGGGCGGAATAGTGTCCTACCGGCAAGGCGGTGGGCACCGCATTGGCCACCGCCAGCTCCTCCCGGGCAAAGTAGTCGTGGAGTGTGAGTCCCCGGTCCGCCGCCAGCGCCGCCGTCTGGGGGCCCACCATACCGGCGCAGATCACCTGCCCCGGCCGCAAAGCGTCCAGCACCAGGGCCAGGGGGTGCTTCCGCCCGGACAGGGGCGCGTTGAGCAGGCTGCCCTCCCCCGCCGCCGGCAGGGGGAGCACCACACAGTCCGCCAGGGCGGCCCCCTCCAGGCTCTCCTCCATCTCCACCCCGTCCAGCGCGCCCAGCCGCTCCAGCGCATAGGCGTGCACCGTGTGCCCGTCTGCGGCCAGCAGCTCGGCCAGCTTGGCCTGCCTCATATCGCCCCCCGCCACCCACAAATTCAGTTCATTCCGCATGGAATGCGCCTCCCTTCAACGTGACTACTCCCATCGTATTCCCGCGCCGGAAAAGGGTGCGTCCGCCCCGGGCGGACATTTCCCTTGAAAAAAGACGAATTCTGCGGTATAGTAGATCGGATTCTGTTGGAATGAGGAGGAATGGATTTATGACGGAAAAGAGGCACCAGTGGGCCTCCAACCTGGGCTTCATCCTGGCCGCAGCCGGCTCTGCGGTGGGCCTGGGCAACATCTGGAAATTCCCCGGCAAGGTGGGCGCCTACGGCGGCGGCGCCTTCCTGCTGTGTTATCTGCTGATCGTGTTCCTGGTGGGCTTTCCGGTCATGCTGGCGGAGCTATCCATCGGCCGGGCCACCCAGAAGAATGTGGTGGGGGCCTTCCGCACTCTGAACCCCCGGTGGCGGTTCGCGGGATACATCGGCATCGTCACCCTGTTTGTCATCCTGTCCTACTACTGTGTGGTGGGGGGCTGGGTGCTCAAGTATGTCCAGATCTACGCCGCCGGCGCCCACTTCGGCGCCGGGCCGGGCGCCTATGCCGACTACTTCTCCGCCTTCAGTGCCCGTCCGGTGGAGCCCCTGCTGTGGGGCCTGGGCTTTCTGGTGCTGTGCATCGTGGTGGTGGTGCGGGGCGTGTCCCAGGGCATTGAGAAGGTGAGCAAGGTGCTCATGCCCCTGCTTTTCCTGCTGCTGGCGGGCCTGGTGGTCTACTCAGTCACCCGCCCCGGCGCGGGGGAGGGCCTGCGCTTCCTGTTCGGAATCGACCCCGCCAGGCTCAGCGGCGACACCCTGGTGGGCGCATTGGGACAGGCCTTTTTTTCCCTGTCCGTGGGCATGGGCATCATGGTGACCTACGGCTCCTACGTGCCCAAGTCGGAGAACCTGGCCAAAAGCGCCGGTTGGATCTGCGCGCTGGACACCCTGGTAGCCGTCATGGCCGCCCTGGCCATCGTCCCGGTGGTGATGATCACCCAGGGAGAGGAGGGACTGGGCATGGGCGGCGGCTTCGCCTTCATCAGCCTGCCCGCCATGTTTGCCGAGCTGCCCGGCGGCCGCTTTTTCGGCACGGCCTTCTTCGCCCTGCTCTTCCTGGCCGCCCTCACTAGCGCCATCAGCATCCTGGAGAGCCTGGTGGCCTTTCTCACCGAGGAATTCCACCTCTCCCGGGCCAGGGCGGCCATCGGCCTGTCGGTGCCCATGGCGCTGCTCAGCGCGGGCTACTCCCTCTCCCAGTCCGCCGGGCGGGGCATCAACCTGCCCTGGTTCGACTTCAAAAACGGGCTGCAGATGCTCCCCATGAACGCGGTGATGGAGAAGTTCACCGACAATCTGATGATCCCTCTGGGGGCGCTGTGCTTCTGCCTCTTTGTGGGCTGGGTGTGGGGCACCAAAGCCGCCGGGCAGGAGATCGCCGGCGAGCACGGCCTCCGGCGGATGCAGAAGCCCTGGGCCTTCGCGGTGCGCTTTCTCGCCCCTCTGGTCATCGTGGTCATCCTGTACTTCACCCTCGGCATGGGCGAGGGCCTCTCCTGACAAAAAAAGCGCGGACCGTTGTACGGTCCGCGCTTTTTTGCGGGAATACTAGCTCACAGGGTGTCCGCCCGGTAGGCCAGGGTGCGGCTCTCGCCGGGGGCCAGGACGATGCAGTGGGCTTTATCGGTGAACTCCTCCCCCTCCCCCGTCCCGGCGGAGCAGCCGTGCCACGGCTCAATGCACAGGTAGGGGGCCTTCTTCCCCGGCATGGTCCAGAAGGCCAGCATGGGGAAGCCGTCGAAGGACACCCGCACCCCTCTGCCGCTTTTGCGGCTGCGCAGGGCGACGGAGCGGGAGCGCAGGCCCTCGAAGATCAGGGTGTCCAGCGCGTCAAACCAGCGGTAGTCCAGGGGCAGGGTGTCGGTGTCCTCCAGGCAGGGCCGGGCCGCCGGCCGGTCCAGCAGTCCGTCCCGCAGCAGCAGGGTGGGACAGCTCTCCCGCTCGGGGAACACCAGCTCGTAGTCCTCGAACCGCTCCCCCGCCTCCAGGGGACAGCGGAAGCCGGTGTGGGCCCCCAGGCAGAAGGGCAACGGCCCCTCCCCCGGGTTGGCCACCGTCACCGCCGTGGAAAAACCCGTGTCGGTCAGCCGCTGCTCCACCGCCAGCCGGAAGGGATAGGGATACAGCGCCAGGGTCTCGGCGCTCTCCCGCAGCTCCAGGCGCACCCAGTCCTCCCCCCGCGCCGCCGGGGTGAACTCCCGCCGCCGGGCAAAGCCGTGGCGCTCCATGGCGTATTCCCTGCCGTCAAAGCGGATCTTTCCCTCCTTCAGCGTCCCCACAATGGGAAACAGCAGGGGATTGCGCCCCGGCCAGTAGGCCGGATCGCCCCCCCAGATGTACTCCAGCCCCCTCTCGTCCCGGTAGGATACCAGCTCGCCGCCCAGGGTCTCCACCCGGGCGGTGCGGCCGCCCCGCTTCAGCTCCAGTTCCATGGTCTCCGCCTCCTTTGTGTATTGTCTGCATTATACCGCCCCAATTCTCCATTTGCAAGGTGGAATGGTTTGACAGATCGCCCATTCCGGGCTACAATAGAACCGATCGAAAAACAGGAAGGAGCAGCCCACTATGCTGTTTGCACCATACGAACGCTATCAGTACGCCCGCGCCCCGCTGGTGGAGGTGATCTGCCAGCTCCGCTTCCCCACCATCCTGTCCATCGGCGCCAAGGAGCCCGCCGAGTTTCAGGAGGCCATCCGCAAGGACTTCCCCCAGTATGCGGCCCGTCAGGAGCAGCTCCCCCCCAAGGTGGTCAAGAAGGGGAACGCCACCGCGCTGGAGCCTCAGAAGCCCATTACCAACTACAACTTCATCTCGGAGGACGGCCGCTGGAAGCTCAACCTGACCCAGGGCTTCATCGCCCTGTCCACCCTGAGCTACACCCGGTGGGAGGACTTCGCCACCCGGCTGGACCGCCCCCTGGCCCAGTTTATCCAGCTCTACCAGCCCGCCTTCTTCGAGCGCATCGGCCTGCGGTATGTCAACGCCGTCTCCCGCCAGCGTTTGGGCCTGGAGGGGGAACTCTGGGACGATCTGATCCGCAGCCAGTATATCGGCATACTCGGCGAGCCTGACGTGGAGGAGAGCGAGATCGCCAAGTGCTCCCTGGACGTGGAGACTCCCCTGGTGGGGGACTACCGGATGAAGCTCCACGCCGGTCCCGGCCTCATCGGCGGCGGCAAGACCGACAAGGAGGTCAAGTTCATTCTGGACGGCGACTTCTCCACCGCGGGCAAGCATAACCCCGACGCGGTGCCCGAAAAGCTGGAGCGGATGCACCGGTTCGCCGTCTGCCTGTTCCAGGGCGCCATCACCAAGGAGCTTCACGAGGCCATGGGGCCCACCCCTCTGGCCGAGTAAATCACACCGCCCGCCGGTTCCCCGGCGGGCGGCCTGATATCCCGGCGCGGCAAGACTGCTCTTGCATTTTGGTAAAAAACTGCTTATAATACAGGTGTCTTGACAGAAAGGTGGTGGACGCGGTGAAGCGGTTGCTTCTCGTAGTGGACTATCAAAAGGACTTTGTAGACGGAGCACTGGGCTTTCCCGGTGCGGAGGCACTGGACGGGCCCATCGCGGCCAAAATCGCCGCCTGCCGCGCCGCCGGAGATGACGTGGCCTTCACCCTGGACACCCATGGCCCGGACTACCTGGACACCCAGGAGGGGCGGAAGCTGCCGGTGCCCCACTGCCTGCTGAACTCGGAGGGCTGGCAGCTCTACGGCCAGACGGGACAGGCCATGGAGCGCAGCCGGGATATGGTCATCGGCAAGGGCGCCTTCCCCTCCCTGTGGCTGGCCAACTGGCTGAAGGAGCAGGGCTATGACCGGGTGGAGCTGGCTGGACTGGTATCCTACCTTTGCGTACTCTCCAACGCCATCATGGTCAAGGCCGCCCTGCCCGAGGCGGAGATCGTGGTGGACGCCTCCTGTACCGCCGGACCCGATCCGGCGCTCCACGCCAAGGGCCTCGACGTGATGGAGGCCCTCCAGATCACGGTACTGAACCGATAAAGGTTGTGAAACAGATGAAGGAACACATGAACTACACACTCCTGTGTGATTTTTACGAATTGACCATGGGCAACGGCTACTTTCAGACGGAGGGGTATGCCGACCAGATCTGCTACTTCGACGTGTTCTTCCGCAATGTGCCCGACGGAGGCGGCTTCGCCATCGCGGCCGGTCTGGAGCAGGTCATCGACTATATCGAAAACCTCCGCTTCACCGAGGAGGACATCGCCTACCTGCGGGGAAAGGGCTGCTTCTGCGAGGGCTTTCTGGACTATCTGCGCACCTTCCGCTTCACGGGCGACCTGTGGGCTGTGCCGGAGGGCACTCCCATCTTCCCCCGGGAGCCCTTCCTCACCGTCCGCGCCCCCGCCATTGAGGCCCAGTTCATCGAGACCTTCCTGCTGCTCACCCTCAACCACCAGTCCCTCATCGCCACCAAGACCAACCGCATCGTCCGGGCCGCCGACGGCCGCCCGGTGAGCGAGTTCGGGTCCCGCCGGGCCCAGGGCCCCGACGCCGCTGTGCTGGGTGCCAGGGCGTCCTATATCGCCGGCTGCGCCGGCACCGCCTGCACCCTGGCCGACGAGATGTATGGCTCCCCCGCCGGGGGCACCATGGCCCACTCCTGGGTGCAGATGTTCCCCGACGAGTACACCGCCTTCAAGACCTATTGCCAGCTCTATCCCCACTCGGCCACCCTGCTGGTGGACACCTACAACGTGCTCAAGTCCGGCGTGCCCAACGCCATCAAAGCGTTCAAGGATATTTTACTCCCTCAGGGCATTACCAACTGCGCCATCCGGCTGGACAGCGGCGACCTCACCTATCTGTCCCGCAAGGCCCGCAAGATGCTGGATGCGGCGGGGCTTACCGAGTGCAAGATTGTGGCTTCCAACTCCCTGGACGAGTACATCATCCGGGATCTGCTGCTTCAGGGGGCCAAGATCGACTCCTTCGGCGTGGGTGAGCGGCTCATCACCTCCAAGAGTGAGCCGGTGTTCGGCGGCGTTTACAAGCTGGCCGCCGTGGAGGACAAGCAGGGCAATATCATTCCCAAGATCAAGATCAGCGCCAACCCGGACAAGATCACCAACCCCCACTTCAAGAAGGTGTACCGCCTGTTCGACAAGGAGAGCGGCAAGGCTTTCGCCGACCTCATCACCCTCCACGACGAGGCGGTGGACGAGAGCCAGCCCCTGGAGCTCTTTGACCCCGACGCCACCTGGAAGCGCAGCCGTGTCACCAACTTCACCGCCAAGGAGCTGCTCGCTCCCATCTTCCTGGGGGGCAGGCGGGTATACGACTCCCCCCCCATCGCCGAGATGCGGGCCTACTGCGCCGGACAGATCGACCTGTTGTGGGACGAGGTTAAGCGCTTTGAGAACCCCCATAACTACTACGTGGACCTGTCTCAGAAGCTCTGGGACATCAAGCAGTCCCTTCTGGAGCAGAAGGGCTGACCGGTCTGCCCACTGCAAAACAATAAATACCGGGCCGCACGGCGTGCGGCCCGGTATTTTGTTTGCTTTCTCACTCGGCCAAGATCAGCTTGGCCACTTCCAGAAGCATCTTCCTCTGTCGTCCGTCCATCTGATCCACCAGTTGTGCCAGCTCTCCCTCCAGGTAGCGCCCCTGGAGCACCGACACCCCGGTTACCAGCTCGGAAAGTTCACAGTTGAGGTGCGCCGCCACCGCAGCCAGCGTGTCCAGATTGATTTTGGTCACGCCGCGCTCTATCTGGCTGATATAGCCCACTGACACGGAGAGGGCCTCTGCCAGACGCTCCTGCGTCATGTCGCGGCTCCTGCGCACCTGCTTGATGCGCTGTCCAATTGCACCATAATCCACGTTCATCCGATCACCCGTTTCTTAGTGTATCGGGAATCGGCTTTGGTATACAGACATTGTATGCTAAAGTTTGAGTTATCCTTGCGGTTTCCGTGTCGAAATCTGTCGAGGAAAATCTTTCCTGCCCAAATACTGGCTTTTTTCACCGATTCCCGCAAGATTCAGCACGAAACCGGCTGTTTCTCCCATGCCTCCAGCAGTAGCCGGGCGTTATGCCGGTAGCGCTCCATGGCCCGGCAGAGCGCCCCGGAGGCCGGCAGACCTTCCAGCCCCAACTCCGCCAGTGCGGGCCGGGGCGGGTCCAGCAGCTCCTGAATTTCTCCGGCCAGGCGGCTCAGAACAGGGTACTCCTCCTCCCCCAGCTCCCCGGTCAGTACCAGGCACTCCACCTGCTCCACATGGGCAAACAGGTTCCACAGGGTGAGCAGCACCGTCCGGTACCGCTCCGCCTCTCCCGCCGGCAGGGCCGCCGCATACTGGGCCGCCTCGTGGTACACCAGATGAAAGCAGGCCAGAATCTCGCCGGAGCGCTCCGGCCAGCCGGGCGCGTGGAGGCTGCGCTGCACCATCTCCCAGTAGGAGGCCTGGAGGCGGCACAAGGTACGCAGGTTGTGCCGGAACTGGGTAGCCTTCCGGGTGGGCACCAGGAAACGGTTTACCACCAACACCAACGCCACTGCAAGCAGCAAGTAGAATAGGCGCAATTGGATGGCCTGGCCCTCCTTTACCGTGAGGGTGGCCAGGGCAAGGGCGAAGGAGGTGGAAAAGATGGGGTGTACCCAGGAGCCCGGAGTACAGCAATACATCAGGGAGATCATGGCCAGGGCAAAGGCGAAGACGCCGGTCAGGCCGGGCAGCCATGGATAGACCAGATGTACCACCAGGCATCCGATGGCGGTGCCCACCGGCCGGGTGATCATCCGGTGGGCGCTCTCCTCATAGCTGGGCTGGAGCAAAAGAAAGGCGTGGAGCGGGAACCAGTAGGTGTGCTCAAATTCCCACAAAAGGCTGACGGTTGTGCTGATGGTCATGACCACGGCCAGGCGCAAGGCAAAGCGCACCTCAAAATTGTTGAGATTCAGCCGCCGGCGGCCGCTGGCAAATACCTCCCGCCAGGGTACCCGGGGCCACCGGGTCCGGGGCTCTCCCTCCGCCAGCAGCAGGAGCAGGCGGTGGAGAAAGCTACGGTAGAAGATACGCAGCCGCCCCTGAGGCAGGGCGTCCTCTGCCAGCAGGATCTGGAGCCGTTCTGTCAGCGCTCCCCGTGCCTCCGGCGAAGCGGCGTTCTGGAGCTGCCGCACCAGCCCCGCCAGCGTAACCAGCACCTTCCCGCAGGCGGGGCCAGCCTGGAGCCGCCCCCAATCCTCGTCCGCCAGGAGGTAGCTCAGGCGCTGAAACAGCAGTGCAAACAGGTAATAAAACCGCCGTTGCCCATCTGGCAGGTGGAAGTGGCTGCGGCGGGCATAGCCCAGCCGCCGGAACCGCTGGGCCAGCCCCTCCAGCTCCCGGCGCGCCCCGTCCGCCCCGCCGGAGGAGGAGATCACCCGGAGCC
>NZ_CAXSQB010000014.1:64534-74953 GCF_964239415.1 Clostridium sp. ATCC BAA-442
CGTCCGCCCCGCCTCCCCCGGCCAGTTCCTCCAGCAGCTCCGCCAGGCGGGTCAGGCTCCGGGTGATCTCCTCCTCCGGCGGGGCGGACGGGGCAGACAGCCGGGCATAGAGGAGCAGCGCCCCGATGAGCACCAGCGTACAGAACAGCAGGCACAGCATCTGAACCGGAAATTCCTCCGGCGTGGGCGGCCGGAGCTCCAGGAACACGAAGGTCATGGCGTAGCCGAAGTAGCCCTTTGGCGCGAACTGGTCGCTCTGGAAAAACACCAGCGCAAAGGGAACCGTGAAGTTCAAAAGCACACAGAGCACCGCATTCCGACTGGCCAGATAGGCGAGCATACCCAGCAGGAGGGTGATGAACAGCAGCTTGATGTAATATGTACCGGTGTTGTTGCGTTGCCGCCGGATCTGAAACAGGGTGGTGGTGCTGGACACCACCATGGCGTTCCGGCTCCCGAACAGGAGTGAAACCGTCAAAAAAAGAACCACAAAAAACAGAATGGTGGGAAACGCGGCCTTCCACCGGCTTCGGAACTGTGCCGCGAAAGCTCTGCATATTCCACAGAAATCCACTCTTTTCCACTCCCTTCGCCCTTTTTTCCCATTATACCCCGATCCCCTCCCGCCTGCAAGCTGATACGCTTGACGGCTCCCCAGCGTTTTGGTAGGATGGATCGTGGACAGAAAGGAGCGCATGTGATGACCGAGTGTATTTCGGAGGGCCTGTACCGGATTCCGGTGCCCCTGCCCGGCAACCCTCTCCGGGAACTGAACAGCTACCTGCTCCGCGGGCGGGAGCGCAGCCTGCTTATCGATACCGGCTTCCGACAGGAGGAGGGCCGCCGCGCTCTGTTTGCCGGGCTGGCGGAGCTGGATGTGGACCCCAGGGATGTAGATGTGGCCCTCACCCATCTCCACTCCGACCACTCCGGCCTGGCCCCGGAGGTCGTTGGGGAAACCGGCTGGATTTACGTCAGCGGGCCCGACCGGGCCTATCTGGAGCAGCCGGAGGAGGCCAAATGGGCCCACACCGATGCCTTTTATATCTCTGAGGGCTTTCCGCCGGAGCTGTTGGCACAAAACAGGGCCAACCCCGCCCGCGCTCTGGCCCCCGTCCCCACCGGCCGTTACCGCACGCTGGAACCCGGCGCTGTGCTGGAGGCGGGCGGCCGCCGGCTCACCTGCCTGCCCGCGCCCGGTCACACCCCTGGCCAGCTCTGCTTCTGGGACGAGTCGGACGGCATTCTCTTTACCGGCGACCACGTGCTCTTTGACATCAGCCCCAATATCACGCCTTGGAACGGCATGGAGGACGCCCTGGGATGCTATCTGGACAGCTTGCGGGCCGTGCGGGAGCTGCCCGCCCGCCTGGCTCTGCCCGGCCACCGCCGCCCCGGTGCGCTGGCCCCCCGGGTGGACGCCCTGCTGGAGCACCACGCCCGCCGCCTGGACGAGCTGACCGCCATCCTCCGCGCCCGCCCCGGCAGCACCGCCTATGAAGCCGCCGCCCACATGACCTGGAACATCCGCTCCAGGAGCTGGGACGACTTTCCCCTGGCCCAGAAGTGGTTTGCCGTGGGCGAGTGCATCGCCCACCTGGACCATCTGCGCCGGCAGGGACGGCTCCAGCGCGAGCAGCAGGACGGTGTGTGGCATGCCTGGGCCCTTTAACCGCGTCCGCCGGGCGGCAACGGTACATTTTCCTCTTTTTTATCTTCTCTTTTATTCTATTTCTGATGTTCTTTCCAAAACCGACACAGTTTACTTCAATTTTATCTATCTGTATTATTATTCCCCTTTTTTCGCAGACCCGACCAGCAAAAAATGGCGCACATAGAAATCCGCCCTGGGGCAAAGCTATGTCTGGATTCACCGAATCCAACAAATTTGTCACCAAAGGAGATGCGCTATTATGTCTAGCTCTAACAATTCCAATTCCAACCAGCCCGTGGTTCCCAGCGCCCGTGAGGCCCTGAACAAGTTCAAGATGGAGGCCGCCCAGGAGGTTGGCGTCAACCTGAAGCAGGGCTACAATGGCGATCTGACCAGCCGTGAGGCCGGTTCCGTTGGCGGCCAGATGGTCAAGAAGATGATCCAGGCGTACGAGAACAGCATGCAGTAACCAGTCTGCCCGGATCGGCTGATAAAAACAGAAGCGGGGGGGGGGGGGGGGGGGAGGAATTTCCTCCGCCCCGCTTCTGCCTGTCGAAAAAGTCAGCGGCATCAGGAAACGTTTCGTTGCCGCCTCACCCATGCACGGGGTACACATCGTTCTCCACCACGTCCCGGATTTCCGTAAAGCGGCCGTTTTCGTCAAAGCAATACCACGCGGTGCCCTCATGGAGCTGTCCCTCCGTGTCCGCCCAGGCCCAGGAATACTGGAGGGACAGGCCGTCCTCTGACCAGGCCAGGGGAACGCACCGGGGATAGCCGACGGCATCTCCCATCTGGTACTCCGGGTTCAGGGCGGCAAAGGTGAGGCCCGACAGGCCCCCTGTGTCCTTATGAAGCTCGTCCGGGTACAAATCATCCAGCGGGAAAGAGAATGCCACCGCCTCTGTAGCAATGTCGGTAGCCGTCACCGCCACCCGAGCGCCGTCGGGCGACCAGAGGGGAGCGGAGAGGATGCCGCCGCCGAAGTCGGCAATCTGCCCCAGCGGGACAGGATACTCCCCGCCGGTGTCATAGAGCAGATACCCGCGGCCGCTGGGGGTAATTGAAATCAGCCGGCTTCCGTCGGGACTCTCCGTGCGGTCGCGGCCCAGCACCAGGGTGTTCCGGACAGCCTCCGCCTCCTCCCGGCTCACCTGGGACAGATCGAACCACAGGTCATAGACGCCGTTTCCCGCGGCTGCCTGATCCATCACATAAAAGGTGTGCAGCTCCTCCCGGCCGTCGGCCCGCTCCACCAGCACTTCATAGGTATAGAGAGGCCACTGGAATCCCTGCATGTTCTCTCCCTTGTCCAGATATGGAAGATCATCGGTCACGGTCAGCTCCACCGCCTCCGCCGGGAGGATGGGATTGCCGTCCTCATCGGACAGCTCCACGCCATAGCCGGTCACCAGGGATGCAAAGTCAGGCCGCCGGTTCCCCTCGGCATACCACAGAAAGTCGGTGGGGCTGACGATCAGGCCGCCGGCAGGCGGTGAAGCGCTCAAAATCAGGGACTCGCCGCCGCTGGAGTAGGTGCCGCTCAGTCCGCTGGGACACCGGAAGGAGTAGTTTTCTCCATAGATTTCTACGTCGGAAGCTGAACTCCCTCTCTCCCCCAGAGAACAGGCAGCGGCCCCGGCAGAGATCACCAGGGCGGCGGCACAGACCAGGGCCACGCCCTTTTTCCGCGTTCCGCCCAACGCGATGGACAGCAGGCGCTCCTTCATGGCCGCCTTGCCGCCCCGGAAGTGGGTGGTCAGGGGGGCGCGGGCCTCGATGCCCTCCTCCACCGCGTCCAGCAGGGCTGCCCCGTAGGCCGCCCGGAAGGCGGCGTCCCGCCCCGCCACCGCCGCCTCGTCGCAGGAGCGCTCCAGATCCCGGCTGGCGACCGCGGCCATCCAGTGTACCAGAGGGTTGAACCAGTGGAGGGAGCGGGAGAGCAGCAGGAGCAGCTTATACCACAGATCCCGGCGGCGGGTGTGGATCAGCTCATGCCGGAGCACCCCGTCGGACACGGTCTCCCGGGGCAGGAGGAGCGCCGGGTTCACAAAGCCCGTCACCAGGGGCGCGCCCACGGCGGGACAGACCAGCAGGGCCAGGTTCTTCACCCCCAGCTCCGCCTTTGCGGCCTCAAACCGCGCCAGCAGGGCGGCTACGGCCCCCTCCAGGGTGAAGAGCGGGGTATAGACATCCTGAATGGAGCCGCCATCCACCGGCCCGTTTTCTGCCGCTACCTCTTCCGATGCCGCCTCTTCTTCTATCAGGGCCGCATAGTGATGGTTTCCGGGATTGCTGTTAACCGTGTCCACCCGGTAGACGGCCCTGGGAACCGCCTCCACCGTCACCGGGGCCTGGGGCAGGCTCAGGTTGAAGGGGATGCACAGGCGGAGGGCGGCCAGCAGCCACACCCAGTAAAAGGCCCCGGCCCGCAGCCGCTTCTTCAAAAGGGGCCGCAGGGCCAGCAGTACGGCCAGCACCACGGACATGGCCAGGGAGATCTCCAGCACGTCGGCAAAGCGGGCGGTCATACGTCCCCCTCCTTCCCCATGGCCTCGTCCAGGAAGGCCCGCAGCTCGGCCAGCTCCTCCCGGCTGACGGAGCGGCTGTCATACAGGGCGGCCACCAGGCCGGGCAGGCCCCTCCCCTCCAGGAAGGGGGCGTTCTCAAACGCTAGGTACTCCCCCTCGTCCACCAGGGGGGTATAGACGTTCTGCCGCCCCTCCTTCCCCACGGACAGGAAGCCCCGCTCGGTCAGCCGGGCCAGCAGGGTCTGAAGGGCGGACAGATTCCACGGCCGCTCCTTCTCCAGCCGGGCGCGAATGGCCCCGGTGGGGACGGGCGGCTCCAGCCGCCACACGGCCCGCATGACGGTCAGCTCCGCCTCGGGCAGGCGGTTGAGCTTCTTCATCCCATTCACCTCCTACAAATGTATGTCTTGCTCAAGCTGAGCATACATCTGTAGGTTTTATTTGTCAAGACAAATGTTGTTTTTTTCCTCCCGGACGGCTATAATGGGAGAAAAGACCCACAAAAGGAGTGTTTACGATGTCAAATATCTGGCATGATATCAGCCCCAGCCGCATCCAGCCCGAGGACTTCGTGGCGGTCATTGAGATTCCCAAGGGCAGCAAGAAGAAGTACGAGCTGGATAAGGAAACCGGGCTTATCATCCTGGACCGGGTGCTCCACACCTCCACCCACTACCCCGCCAACTACGGCTTCATTCCCCGCACCTACGGCGACGACGGCGATCCGCTGGACGTGCTGGTGCTCTGTTCGGAGGAAATCGACCCCCTCACCCTGGTGCGCTGCTACCCCATCGGCTACATCTCCATGCTGGACGGCGGCAAGAACGACGAGAAGATCATCGCCATCCCCTTCTCCGACCCCACCTACAACCCCTACCACGACCTGATGGATCTGCCCCCCCACCTCTTTGACGAGATGAAGCACTTCTTCTCTGTCTACAAGGCCCTGGAGGGCAAGCAGGCCGTGGCCAAGGATGTGAACGACCGGGCCGCCGCCGTGCAGGTCATCCGGCAGGCCATGGACCACTATGCCGAGTGCTTTCTAGGCGGCCCCTCCGCCAAAGTGGGCCTCTACCCCACCGAGCCGGATCAGCCAACCGCTCCCGAGGGGAAAGGGAAGTAATTTTAAGAATATCTTAATGGGATGTTTATCCCTTTTTCCCGAAACCTGTGGTACACTGTGTTTGACACCAGAGAAGAGAGGACGATTCCCCATGAATCATCAATATGACTGCCTTGTCATCGGAGCCGGCCTGGCCGGTTCCGTGGCGGCCAGGGAGCTGGCCGAGCGGGGCGGCAAGCGGGTACTGGTGCTGGAGCGCCGGAACCACGTGGGCGGCAACGCCTATGATTGCTTCGACGAGGCGGGGGTGCTGATCCACCAGTACGGCCCCCATATCTTCCACACCAACAGCACCCGCGTGTTTGACTATCTCTCCCGCTTCACCCGCTGGCGGCCCTACGAGCACCAGGTGGTGGCCAATCTCCCCGACGGGGACGGGCGGCTGGAGTACCCGGTGCCCTTCAACCTGGTCTCCCTGCGGGCCGCCTTTCCGCCGGAGAAGGCCCGCGCCCTGGCGGAGAAGTTGGTATCCGCCTATGGCATGGAGAAAAAGGTCACCATTCTGGAGCTGCGGCAGAATCCCGACCCGGAGCTGTCCGCCCTGGCCGACTATGTGTATGGCCACGTCTTTGTCCGCTACACCATGAAGCAGTGGGGGCAGACGCCGGAGGAGATCGACCCCAACACCACCGCCCGGGTGCCGGTCTTTCTGTCGGAGGACTGCCGCTACTTTCAGGACGCCTACCAGGGCATGCCTCTGGAGGGCTACACCCCCATGTTCCAGTCCCTGCTGGACCACCCGGACATCACGGTGGAGCTGGGGGTGGACGCGGCCAGCCGCCTGACCCTGGACGGCAGCGCCGCCCTTCTGGACGGGAGGCCCTTCTCCGGCCCCATCATCTATACCGGCGCGGCGGACGAGCTGTTCGGCTGCAAATACGGCCGCCTGCCCTACCGCACCCTGGACTTCCGCTTTGAGACCCACCCGGTGGACTTCTGGCAGAGCCACGGAACGGTAAACTATACCGTGGATCAGGACTACACCCGCATCACCGAGTTCAAGTACCTGACTGGGCAGGAGCTGCCCGGCCAAACCACCATCATGAAGGAGTACTCCCGCGCCTACACCGGAGCGAAGGGGGAGATCCCCTACTACGCCATCATCAACGCCGGGAACAACGCCCTGTACGCCAAATACCGGGCGGAGGCGGACCGCTATCCGAATTTCCACCTGCTGGGCCGGCTGGCGGAGTACAAATACTACAACATGGACGCCATCGCCGCACGGGCGCTGGAGCTGTGTGACGACCTATTGAAGTGAGGAGACTGCCCATGTCAAAGCTCATCACATTCGCGGTGCCCTGCTACAACTCCGCGGCCTACATGGATCACTGCGTGCGCACCCTGCTCACCGGCGGGGACGACATCGAGATCATCCTGGTGGACGACGGCTCCACCAAGGACGACACCCCCGCCATCTGCGACCGCTATCAGGCGGAGTACCCGGACATCGTGCGGGCCATCCACCAGGAGAACGGCGGCCACGGTGAGGGGGTCAACCAGGGCCTGCGCCACGCCCAAGGGATGTACTATAAGGTGGTGGACTCCGACGACTGGCTGGACGAGGCAGCCCTGAAGGCCGTTCTGGACAAGCTGAGGGCGTTCGCCGGGGCGGAGCAGCCGCTGGACCTCTTTATCGCCAACTACGTCTATGAGCACGTGGAGGACAACACGCAGAAGGTGATGAAGTATACCAACGTGTTCCCCGAGGGCCGCGTGTTCACCTGGAACGAGATCGGCCGCTTCCGGCCCTCCCAGTACCTGCTGATGCACTCGGTCATCTACCGCACCGAGATGCTGCGCGCCTGCCAGCTGGAGCTGCCCAAGCACACCTTCTATGTGGACAACATCTTTGTCTACCAGCCCCTGCCGGCGGTAAAGAGCATCTACTACATGGATGTGGATCTCTACCGCTACTTCATCGGCCGGGCCGACCAGAGCGTGAACGAAAAGGTGATGGTCACCCGGGTAGACCAGCAGGTGCGGGTCACCAAGCTGATGATCGACAGCCACAACCTCAAGCAGCTCTACCAAACCCAGCGCAAGCTGGCCCGGTATATGACCAGCTACCTGTCCATGATGATGACCATCTCCTCCATCTTCCTCATCATCGACGGCTCTCCCGCCGCCCTGGGTAAAAAGACCGAGCTGTGGGAGTACCTGCGCACCAGCAACCCGGAGCTGTACCACAAGCTCAAGTACCGCTCCCTGTCCTTCGTGGGCAACATCCCCGGCTACCAGGGCCGCAAGCTGTCCGTCAAGCTCTACCGCCTGGCCCGGAAGATCTACAAGTTCAACTGAGCGGAAAGGAAACCGCCGTCACGAATCCGCCTGTTCCGTAACAACCCGAAATGCAAATAGCCCAAAAGGGGCGGGGCCGCGTCAGCACCCCCCCCCCCCCTTCTGTTATGTCTCCACCGGCTCCAGCTTCATGACGGAGACCTCGTAGGCGGTGCGCACCTCACTGACGCCGTGGTCCACCTTGGTGTAGGCCCGGCTCTGGAGCCGCCCCTCAATGCGCACGCCGTCCCCCACCTCCAGTGCCCCGCACCGCCGGGCCAGGCCGCCCCAGGCGATGCAGGGCAGGTAGTCCGCTCGGCCGTACCGGCGGTTCACCGCCAGCATCAAATCGCAGATGTCCCGGCCCAGCGGGGTGCGCCGCACCACCGGCGGCTTGCACAGCACCCCCGCCAGCAGGAGCTGGTTTTCGTGTTCTCCGGCGGCGGGGCGCAGCTCCTTGGCGTAGAGGGTGATCACCAGGCGGCTGCCCTTGCCGCTCTTGTTGTTGAAGGAGCGCACCTCCCCCTCCACCTCCAGCTCCATCCCCTCCGTCACGGGCCGCTGCTCCAGCAGGGCCCTAGGGACCAGGACATTGACCCGGTCCTCCGAGCCGGACAGCCGCCGGACGGCGAGGGGAAAGGTCTCGTATACCACGCCGTGGGTCTCATGGGACAGCACCGGCTCCGCCGCCGCGGTGCCCCGCAGCAGCGCCCGGTTCTCATTCCAGCCTGTTTGCATATCCATCCACTCTCCTACCTGGTTTCGGTAACTGTGGCATGTATATGCAGGCCCGTCCCCCCTTATGACGGCGCGTCCTCCCAGCCCAGGATACGCTTAGCCATGTCGTAGATGCTCTGCCGGTAGAGCACCAGCGTCACCTCCATGGAGGGATGGCGCTGGCAGAAATCGGCAATCGCCGCCCCGGCCACCCGGAGGGAGGCCGCCCGCGGCATGTGGCAGTCGCCGGAGAAGATCAGCGGCACCGCCACCCGCCGGCAGCTGCACAGATACGCCTTATGCAGGGCGTTCTGGTAGCACCCGGCCAGCAGGAACCGCTCCCGGGGCTCCCCGCCGTACCAGCCCGGCCCGGCCACGTGAATGATGTACCGGCAGGGCAGCCCGCAGCCCGGCGTGGCCACCGCCTGCCCGATGCGGCAGCGGCCCAGCTTCCGGCACGCCCTCTCCAGCTTCTCCGTGTCGGCGGCGGCGAAAATCGCGTCGCAGATGCCCGGGCAGCGCCGCAGATCCGTGCCGGCGGCGTTCACAATGGCGTCTGTCTCCATCCGGGTGATATCGCCCAAATACAAATACATGGGCATCCTGACTCCTCCTTTTCCCCATTCTGTCCCTATTATACTACATCAGGAGGCCGCATACCAGATAGCCCGCCGCCGAAAGCCCGGCCGCACACAGGGAATAGGGCAGTTGGGACAGGGCGTGGTCCATATTCTCCATCTTGCAGCAGCTGGAGGTGAGCACCGTGGCGTCGGAGTAGAAGCAGGCGTGGCTGCCCAGGGTGGCGCCGGAGACGATGGCGCCCATCACCAGCAGGGGGTTGGCCCCGATGGAGAAGGCCAGGGGCAGCAGGATCGGCACCGTCACGGCGGTGATGCCCCACACGCTGCCGGTGGTGAAGTTGAGAGCCGCCACCACCAGGAAGGCGATGGCCGGGAACACCGCCGGGCTCAGGATGGGCTTGACGGCATTGATGACGAAGGGGGCGATGCCGATCTCGGTCATGCCCTCCTGCATCACAAAGGCAAAGAAGATGATGGCCACCGTGGGGATCATGTTGCAAAAGCCGTGCATCGCCAGGTCGCAGAACCTAGTGAGAGACAGCTTCTTCCGGGGGATGTAGAGCAAAAAGCACACGGCGATGGCGGCCACCAGGGCCAGGAACAGCTCGCCCCCCACGATAGTCAGGGCGATCAGCGTGCCGATGGGGAGCACAAAGTCCCACAGGCAGCCGGTAATGGCCGGGGAGTCGTCCTCGTCCTCCAGATTCAGCTCGGCGCTCTCGGGGGAGTAGACCTTTCCGGTCTCCTCCACCCGGCGATAGGCCTTCTTCATCCGCCCCAGCTTGGGCACCAGCCCCAGGGAGAGCAGGGGTACCAGCGCCACCGCCGCGATGGCGTAGAAGATGAAGGGGATCACAGCGCAGAAGGTGTTGATGGCGCTCCCGTAGCCCAGCTCCGGGATGCCCGCCTCGGCGTAGAACAGCCCGGCAAAGAACACCGCCCAGGTGGAGAAGGGCAGCAGGGCGCACACCGGCGCGCCGGTGGAGTCGATGATGTAGGACAGGGTTTCCCGGGGCACCTTCTGCCGGTCAGTGAGCTTGCGCATGCAGGTGCTCAGGGTCATGATATTCAGATAGTCGTCCACAAAGATCAGAATCCCCATGACCCAGGTCACAATCAGCGTGGTCCTGGGGCCCCGGCAAAGCCGCTCCAGCAGCCTGGAGAAGCCCAGCGTCCCGTGGGAGGCGCCCAGCAGGGCGATCAGCGCACCGAACAGGCCGCACACCATGAACACCCACTGGTGGCTCTGGTCGGTGGCCACCCGGAAAAAGGCGTCCATCCAGCCGATGGGGAAGGAAAGTCCATCGACGATGATATAGGTGAGCAGGGTTCCCAGAATCAGCGGCTCCAGCGCCCGTCTGCTCTTGAGCGCCACGGCCACTACGACGACGATTGGAAGCAGCGTCCATATCCCATAATCCATAATAACGGCACCTCCGTTTGCCCCCCAGTATACGAGCACGGATGTAAAAAGGGTGTGCGTTTGCGGTGAGCACCGTTCAGATTGTGTAAAAAAAGCGGGGGGCCGATGGC
>NZ_CAXSQB010000014.1:74963-80634 GCF_964239415.1 Clostridium sp. ATCC BAA-442
CCCCCCCCCCCCCCCCGCCCGGAATCAGCCGCCCTGGCTCTGCCAGTCGGCGGGGTAGACGAAATAGAGGAAGCGGGCGTGCCCGGTGACGGAGAACTGGATGGAGCTGTTCTTTGGGATATAGATCAGCTCCCCCGGCCCGGCGGAGACGGTCTCTCCGCCGATACGGATGTCCAGCCGTCCGCTGAGCACGTAGTCCATCTCGTCGTAGCGCAGGGTCCAGGGAAAGGTGGTGTCGGTCATCTCCATGACGCCCACCCCCAGCCGCGGGGACTCCTGTAGGGTGAATAGGTCACGGGTGTAGACCCGGTCCAGGGGATTTCCCGTGTCCATCCGGTGCTCCTCCGTCACCGCGATGCGGGGCACCTGCACGGCCTTCACCCCGTGGGTTCCGCCGCCCAGGCGCTCCAGCAGCACCTGCCGCACCAGCGCCTCCAATGCGGTCTTATCCATGGCGCTCCTCCTTGTATTTTCTGGTGATCAGCATGGCAACCGCCACCGCTGTCACGCCGCCCACCAGCTTGCCCACAATCATGGGAAAGATCATGGTGGAATCAAAGCCCGCGGTAAAGCCCAGATGGTCGCCGAACACAAAGGCGGCGGACACCGCAAAGGCCACGTTGATGATCTTACCCCGCCGGTCCATATCGTGGAGCATCTGGAACATGGGGATGTTGTTGGCCAAGGTGGCCACCAGCCCGGCGGCCGCGATGTCGTTCATGCCCAGCACATGGCCCAGCTTCATCAGAGGGGTCTTGAATACCCTGGTGATGACATACACCAGCGGAAACGCCCCCGCCAGCACCACGGCGATGTCGCCCACGATGGCCACGCCCTCTGAGATGGGGTTCATCCCCGGAATGAGGGTGAGGGGGGTCAGCTTTTGGATGATGGCCGCCGCCAGGCCGATGGTGATAATAATCACAATGATTCTGCCAAAGACCTGGAAGCCTTTTACCATCCCGTTGGGGAGGAAGGCCAGCCCCAGGGCGATGAGCACGGCGAAAAGCGCGATGGGGATCAGGTTACGCAGTACCATCCCCACCGGGAACCCCGCCGCCAGGCCGCCCGCGAAGCTGCCGATGGGGATGGTGATGACACCTGCCAGCACGCCGGTGGCCAGATAGGGGCGGTCCTCCGCCTTAATAATGCCCAGGCCCACCGGGATGGTAAACACGATGGTGGGGCCCAGCATGGAGCCTACGATCAGGCCGCCGAACTGTCCCGCCTCCTGGGTCAGGGCCAGCTCCTGGGCCAGGGGCGCGCCCCCCATGTCGTTGGCCAGGAGGGTACCCGCGAACATGGCCGGATCGGCCCCCAGGGCCTGGTAGAGAGGCACCACCACCGGCCGGAGCAGGTTGGCCAGCACCGGGGCCAGACAGATGATGCCGATCATGGCCAGGGCCAGGGAGCCCATAGCCATGATACCCTCCTCAAATTTCTCCCCCAGGCCGAACCGGTTGCCCAGGATGCGGTCAACCGCACCCAAGGCCATAAAGACGACCATAAGGTAGACAATAATCTCGTTGATGGACATAGTATGTCCCCTTTCCGCGGCTCAGGCGGGCGGTTGGGCCGCCAGCCTGAGAGGATGACCGCCGCCCACATGCGGCGGCCTTGCTTTTCTAGCTCTCGTCCAGTATGCCCACAATGGCGGCATCAATGGGGAGCTCCGCCCCCGCCGCTACCCGGGCCGCGCCGCCGGTGGCCACGAGGACGGTCTCTCCCTCCCCGGCCCCCACGCAGTCGGCGCACACCAGCAGGCGCTCACCCACCCGCACGGTCAGAAACGCCTGCCCGGTGAGGGCGGGGGATTTTTTTGTGGCCCAGACCTTACCGGCCACCTGTCCCAGCAACACAAATACCCATCTCCCGCAGGCGCCGCTCCAGACCGGCGCATTTCTGATAGATGCCAAGGGGGGCGGTACGGCGGTAGCGGCGGTACTCCAGGGCGTCCCGCTCCACCCGCACCCGCGCCCCGGCCAGCAGGGCGGCCAGCACCTCGGTCTCCGCCGCCGTCTGGGGGGCGCAGGCGGCCAGGCGGCCCATGGAGGCCACCGGCAGCCAGGTAATGACCAGCGTCCGCCCCCGCCACTCCAGGGTCATTTCAAAATCACGCCCCGGTCGCCCTTTTGAAAGCCGCACGCATTGGCCTCGTCGTAGTCGATATGCACCACCGTGGAAAACTGGGGGGATACCCGCACCTCCACGTCCTGGAACACCAGCGGGCGGCTGGTAAAGCACTGGAGGCGCACCCGCTGCCGGTCCGCCACGCCGAAGCGGGCGGCGTCCTCCGGCGTCATGTGAATGTGGCGCTTGGCCACAATCAGGCCGCGGCTCAGGCGGAGCACCCGGTCCCCGTGGCGGAGGGTGAGGCCGGGGGTGCCCTCCGTATCGCCGGAGAGGCGCACCGGCGGGGTGAGCCCCAGGGCCACCGCATCGGTGAGGGAGATCTCCACCTGGCTCTCCGGGCGCTCAGGGCCCAGAATCACCACGTTCTTCAAGCTCCCCCTGGGCCCCTCCAATGTCACCCGCTCGGCGCAGGCGAACTGCCCCGGCTGGGACAGGTCTTTCGTCCGGTTGAGCCGGTAGCCCGCGCCGAACAGGGTCTCCACATCGGCCCAGGACAGGTGGACATGCCGTCCGCTGGCCTCCAGCTCGATGGTCAGGCGGGCGACCAGCTCCTCCGCCAGCCGCTCCACCGTGCTCAATTTACTTGCGTTCATAGCGTCCCGCCTTTAACTTAATCATGAAAATCCACATCAGGGAGGACAGCCGGTTCAGCCCCAAGATCATGTCGCCCCTGGTCACGTTGCCGTCCGCGTCACGGAAGGCGGCGTAGGCGGCCAGCTCGGTCTGCCGCACCACAGTGCGCAGCTTGTTGACCGCCAGCAGGGCGGGTCCGTCGGTATAGCAGGCCAGAAAGTGGGGCTGGCCGAAGTGCTTCTCCGGATAGTGGGAGTACTCCCGGAGCTGTTCCGGCGTATAGCCGCACAGCTCGATGGCCCCCACCGGCTCGTCCAGTACGTCGAAGCGGATATAGCGCCGGACAAAGCCCAGAACCTCCTCCAGCTCCCCGGCCAGGGCCCCATAGCCCTCCCCCGCCGCCGCCTGCTGGGTCAGCAGGATCTCCGCCTCCAGGGCGTCGATCCAGCCCCGGAAGGCGATACGGGGGTGGTCCTTGAACACCAGTACATTCCCCTTCAGGTGGGTCATGTGCTCCGGCTTTTCATTCAGGGCGGCACCGAACAGAGTGCGGTATTTGGCGGGGGCGGACGGGGCCCCTTCCCCGGCCGCCTCCCCCTGGGGGTAGACCACCTCTACCCGGTGCTCCCGCAGATAGTCCCGCGCCCCCGGCGTGAGCATCTGGTCCCGGTTGACCACCACGGGCCCCCGTGTGCCCTGGTTGGACATGCGGCGCACGTCCTCCTCGGTCAGCAGCGCCATGGGTTACACGTTGTCCATCTCGCCCTGGGCATGGGGCAGGATGTGGTCCACCTCGGCGTGGGGGCGGGGGATGACGTGGACGGAGATCAGCTCTCCCACCTTTTCCGCGGCGGCCGCGCCGGCGTCGGTGGCCGCCTTCACCGCGCCCACGTCGCCCCGCACCATGACGGTCACCAGGCCGCCGCCCACCTGCTCCTTGCCCACCAGCTGCACGTTGGCGGCTTTCACCATGGCGTCGGCCGCCTCGATGGCGCCCACCAGTCCTTTTGTCTCCACCATACCCAGTGCGTTTGTATTGGCCATATTACGGTTCCTCCTGTCAGTCGTCTGTTTGGGTTGTTCCGGTTCCGCCTCCGCCTTCGGTGGGGGAGACGGCTTTGGTTTCTTCGTTTTAGCCGCCCGGGCGGCCTTCCTGGCTGGGGCGGGCGGGTGCTCCGCCGCGTAGCTGCCGGTGCCCGCCCCCTTGTGGGCCGGGGCGGCCAGGGCCGCCGACACGGGTGTGTGCGGAACGCCGCCCACCGCCCCGGCGGGCTCACCGTTGCCGGCGTATACGGTGTGGGCCTTATCGTCCTCCATTCCCTCTGGCTCCTCTGCCGTCAGGGAGTTGGTCAGGGCCTGCACCTCCTGCAATAGCGCCTCATGTGGATTGAGGAGCACGCCGTCGGCGTTGACCTCGCTCATACGCTCAGCCTCCCTATAATCCGGTTGACCAGTTCGTTGAGCAGGCTCTCATCCACGGCACAGGGGGCATATCCGGCCGCGGGGCGGTTCCCCCGCAGCTCCTCCAGCTCTTTGACGCCCCAGGCCACCCGCTTGATGTTGATGAGGTCCAGGGGCCCGATGTTGTTGGAGCTGGACGAGCCGCCCACCGCGCCGCACCCCAGGGTGAGGGCGGGGAACAGGCAGGTGGTGGCCCCGATGCCGCCCAGGGCGGCGGGGGTGTTGACCAGCACGCGGCTGGCGGGGACGGCGGCGGCAAAGCGCTTGGCGGTGCCGGCATCCTCGGTGTGGATGGCGAAGGTGTGGCCCGCGCCCTCCCACTCCAGGATTTCTACGCAGCGGCGGAGCACCGCCTCCTCGTTGTCCTCTACATAGTAGGCCAGAATCAGGCCCAGCTTCTCATTGGAATAGGGATAGCCGGGACCCACCCCGGTCTCCCGGGCCACCAGTACCCGCGCCGTGGGGGGTACCCGGGTCAGGCCCGCCAGCTTGGCCACCGTCTCCACGCTCTTGCCCACAATGGCCGGATTCATGGTGCCGTTGGGCCGCAGGATGAATTTGGAGAGGAGGCGGTGCTCCTCGTCGTCCAGCAGATAGGCCCCCTGGGCCTTCAGCTCCGCCGTGACCGCCCCCTCCATCCGCCGCTCCACCACAATGGACTGCTCGCTGGCGCAGATGGTGCCGTTGTCAAAGGTCTTGGAGTCCAGAATCCGTTTGACCGCCAGGCGCACGTCGGCGGTGTGGTGGATATAGGCCGGCCCGTTGCCCGCGCCCACGCCGATGGCGGGAGTGCCGGAGGAGTAGGCCGCCTTTACCATGGCCCCGCCGCCGGTGGCCAGAATCAGGCGGGTATCGTCGTGGCGCATGAGGGCGTTGGTGGCCTCCAGGGTGGGGGTGGTGATGCAGGAAATGCTCCCCGCCGGGGCTCCCGCCCCCTCCGCCGCCCGGCGCACCACGTTCACCGTCTCCAGGATGCAGTTTACCGCGCTGGGGTGGGGGGAGAAGATAATGGGGTTGCCCGCCTTCATACAGATCATGGATTTATAGATCACGGTGGAGGTGGGGTTGGTGGAGGGCACCAGCCCCGCCACAATGCCCACTGGCACGCCGATATCAATGGTGCGCTTCTCCCGGTTTTCCGCCAGGATGCCGTGGGTCTTTTCGTCTCGGATGGCCTCATAGAGGGTGGTGGCGGCAAAGCGGTTTTTAAGCTCTTTATCCTCTTTTTTGCCGAAGCCCGTCTCCTCCACCGCCATGTCGGCCAGCCCCCGGGCGTGTTCCCCGGCGGCTGCGGCGATGGCCGCCGTTATTTTGTCCAGCTGCTCCTGGCTCATACCCGCCAGCGCCCTCTGTGCCTGCTTGGCCTGCCGGAGCAGCTCTCTTGTCTCTTGAATGGATTGCAGATCCTTGTCCAAATGGTTCACCTCGTCTTGTCTGGCGGCGGGCGGACACAGTTCGCCCCCGCATCGCCGGGGGGGGGGGGGGGGGGGGGGGGGGGGGGGGG
>NZ_CAXSQB010000015.1:0-19933 GCF_964239415.1 Clostridium sp. ATCC BAA-442
GGCCCGCTCCGCCGGGCCGCACCCCAATTTCCGAGAGAAAGAGAGGACCTCCACCATGCACACCAAACGCCGTCCATGGCGTCCGCAGCTCACCCGCGCCGAGATGGGCCGGGGGTGGGTGTTCTTTGCCCTGTACCTGACGGTCTTTCCCCTGTCCATGGGGTGGGTGCAGCGGGCTTTCCACGGGGAACTGCCCGTGGCCGAGGCCAACGTGGTCTACTACCTCCTGGCCGCTACCCTGGTCTTTCTGGTCTTCTGGACGTTCCTGCGGCACGGGTTTGACCTGCTGCTGGACTGGCTGCCGGAAAACCTGTTCGCCTTCGGCACCGGGCTCGTCGGGGCGGGGGTGCTCCATCTGCTGGTCATGCTCATTCCCCTGCCGGTACAGAATCCCAACCCGGAGAGCTACGCCCAGCAGTTTGCCCTCTCCCCGGCGGCCACGGTGGTGATCCTGGTGGTGCTCATGCCCCTGGTGGAGGAGCCTCTGTTCCGCGGCCTGCTCTTCGGCGCCACCCGGCGGTACAGCCGGGTGCTGGGCTATGTGCTCTCCACCCTGGTTTTTGCCCTTTACTGCGTCTGGCAGTTCGTCTATTCCTACGGCACGGTGGATTTCCGCTACCTGCTGCTGTTCCTCCAGTATGTGCCCATGTCCCTGGCCCTGACCTGGTGCTACGACAACGGCGGCTCCATCTGGAGCCCCATCGCCCTGCACATGGTGCTCAACGCCCTGATTCTCGCCTCCGCCGTCCTGGGAGCGTAGGGAGGGCCCTCCCCGCCGCCCGCGGGCGGCCACAAGGGTCGCCCCTACGCTTATTTCCCCGCTTGGAACGCAGGCGCTTCTTCGTCGGCACAAACTTGCCCATTCCTCGCTTTGCCGTATACGGCAAAGCCCGCTCGTTCCGCTGTGCCTCCTCTCCCCACCGAACCCGCTTCGCTGGGCTTCGGCGGGGGCCCCATTTTCCCTTTTTAGAAAGCAGGTGCTTCTATGCCCCACATTCTGCAATTAGATCCCCACGTGGCCGATCTGATCGCCGCCGGCGAGGTGGTGGAGCGGCCCGCGTCGGTGGTCAAGGAGCTCATGGAGAACGCTATCGACGCCGGGGCGGACGCCCTGACCGTGGAGATCCAGCACGGCGGCATGAGCCTCATCCGGGTTACCGACAACGGCTGCGGCATCGCCGCCGCCGAGGCGGAGACCGCCTTTCTCCGCCACGCCACCAGCAAACTGCGCACCGAGTACGATCTGGAGGCCATCGGCACCCTGGGCTTCCGGGGGGAGGCTCTGGCGGCCATCTCCGCCGTCTCCCGCATCGAGCTGCTCACCCGCACGGCGGAGGAGGATTTGGGGGCCGCCCTCTCCCTGGAGGGGGGCGCGGTGGTGCACCGGGAAGAGGCCGGCTGCCCCCAGGGCACCACAATGGTGGTGCGCGACCTGTTCTACAACACCCCCGCCCGGCTCAAGTTCCTGAAAAAGGACGCCGCCGAGGGGGCGGCCTGCTTCGCCATGGTGCAGCGGGTGGCCCTGTCCCACCCGGAGGTGAGCGTCAAGTTCCTCCGGGACGGCAAGCAGGAGCTGCTCACCCCCGGCGACGGGCAGGTGCAGTCGGCCCTCTACGCCGTGCTGGGCCGGGATATGGCCCTGGGCTTCACGCCGGTGAAGGGCTCGGGGGAGGATATGTCGGTGTCCGGCTTTGTCTCCCTGCCCACCTGCTGCCGGGGCACCCGGGGCTACCAGCACTTTTTTGTCAACGGCCGGTATGTGAAGAGCCGCACCATGATGGCCGCCCTGGAGGAGGCCTACGCCAACCAGAAGATGGTGGGCAAATTTCCCGGCTGCGTCCTCCACCTGACCACCCGGCTCAACGCGGTGGATGTCAACGTACACCCCACCAAGCAGGAGGTCAAGTTCGGCAGCGACAAGAAGGTCTTTGACGCGGTGTACTATGCCGTCAAGTCCACTCTGGAGGCCGACCGCACCCGGCCGTCCCTCCAGGTGGAGCCCCCGCGCCCGGCGGAGGGGGGGCGGCCTGCGCAGTCTCCCCTCCGCCCGGCGGAGCCCGCTCCGGCGGCCCCCACCTACCGGGAGATGACCCTGGAGGAGTTCCGCCGAACCGCGGAACGGCCCGCAGCGGCCCTGCCCCTCCACGACTTCACCGCCCCCCGGGCCACAGGGGCCGCCCCTGCATCCCCTGCCGGGAACGGCGTCTCCGGCGCCCCCATCTCCACCACCCAGCCCGCCGGGGTGGCCACCCATATCCGCCCGGCCGAAGCCGCACCTGTCCCCGCCGGGAGCGGCATCTCCGCCCCCCCAACCTCCGCCGCGCCGCACGCGCGAACGGACGGCCGTGCCCGCCCGGCTGAATCCGCCCCTGCCTCCGGCGCACCCATCTCCACCGTCCGGCCCGTAGGGGCGGATGCCCACATCCGTCCGGCCGAAGCCGCGCCCGCCCAGCCGGCAGGGGCGGCCTCTGCGCCCCCTTCGGAGGAGGAGCCCTGGCGCATGGCGGGGGAGGTGCTCAACACCTACATTGTAGTGGAGCAGGGAGACAAGGTGCTCTTCATCGACAAGCACGCCGCCCACGAGCGGCTGAACTTCGACCGGATGAAGGCCGAGGGCTACCAGCCTATGGTACAGGCCCTGCTGGAGCCGGTGGTGTTCACCCCTCCGGCGGAGGAGGGGGCCGCCCTGCTGGCCCAGCTCCCGCTGCTGGGGCGCTTCGGCTTTGAGGCGGAGGACTTCGGCGGCGGGGCGCTGATCGTCCGGGCCGCCCCCAGCGACGTGGCCGCCGGGGAGATCCCCGACGTGCTCTCCGAGCTGGCCGGCCGCCTGCTCACCGGCGGCTCTGCCGATCCAGGCGCGGCCCGGGACGCCCTGCTCCACACCATGGCCTGCAAGGCGGCCATCAAGGGCGGCCAGAAGAACAGCCCCGCCGAGCTGCTCAAGGTGGCCCAGGCGGTCATGTCCGGCGCGGTCAAATATTGTCCCCACGGGCGGCCGGTGGCCATTGAGCTGACCCGCCAGCAGCTAGAAAAGCGCTTCGGTAGAGCCTGATTTGACCGCGCTTCGCGCCTTTGGCGCGTCCAAGTGTTTTCGCCTCCGGCGAAAACCTTGCCGCAGGGGCAATTCACTTGCCCCGAGGATGTAGAATCCTCTCGGGGCCCCCGGCGGACCTGTCCGCCGGGGAGCAAATATTGCCCCCACGGGCGGCCGGTGGCCATTGAGCTGACCCGCCAGAAGCTGGAAAAGCGCTTCGGAAGAGCCTGATTTGACCGCGCACCGCCCGCAGCCCCATCGCTCGGCCGGGCGGCCACAAGGGCCGCCCCTACGCGGAAGCCACAGTCAAACCTAGGGCAATTCCGGCCCACCGCAGTCCGTGGCGGCCTTGCCCAGGCGGGTACAGCGCACTCGCTTCCAAGTTTGGCGGGGGCCGTGGGGGAAAACGCCGAAGAGACACAGCCCCGCGCCGTTTCGACGAAATCCGCCCGATAATTGGTATATATTGGATGCATCTTATAGATAGAAGGAGTGCATCCACATGCAAAAGACCAATAACCTGCAAGACCTGTTTCTGCTCCGCGCCCGCAAGTCCCACGCCAGCCTGACCGTATTTCTGATGAATGGCTATCAGCTCCGGGGACAGATCACGGGCTACGACGCCTTTGTGGTGGTACTTATGACGGGGGACAAGCAGCAGGTCATTTACAAGCACGCCATCTCCACCATTGTGCCGGAGCGGGCCATCTCTCTGGAGGCGGAGGGGGCGGCAGACTAAGGAGCTGCCATGAAGCAAGGAACCCTGATCAACCGAATTGTCATGCTGCTGCTGCTGGCGGCCGTCCTGGTGTATCTGGGCGTGTCCGCCTGGCGGAGCTTCCGCGATCCCTATACCCTGGTGCTGTCCTACGCCTACACTGTGGACGACAGTCTGGAGGCCACCGGCTTTCTGGTGCGGGAGGAGAGCGTGCTCGCCAGTCCCGGCGGGATTGTGGATCTGCTGCCCGAGGAGGGGGAGAAGGTCTCCCGCGGGGAGACGGTGGCCCTGCTCTACCAGAATGACTCCGGCCTGGCGCGGAAGGAGGAGCTACAGAGCCTGACCATGGAAAAGGAGCAGCTCCAATACGCCCTGGAGCGGACCCAGAGCGGCGGCGACTCCTCCCAGCTCAGCCAGCAGGTTATCGACGCCATCGTGGCCCTGCGCTCCTCGGTGTCCACCGGGGATCTCACCCGGCTGGAGGACGAGACCCTGCTGCTCAAGAGCCTGGTCTACAAGCGGGACTTCACCTTCAACGGCGGGGAAGAGGACGGCGATGCCGCCGCCGCCATCCAGTCCTCCATTGACGCGGTGGACGCCCAGATTGCGGCGCTGAGCGCCCAGGCCGCCCAGGACACCAGCCGCCTCACCGCCAGTCAGGCGGGAGTCTTTTCCGGGCAGACCGACGGCTATGAGAGCCTGCTCACCCCCGGTCTGCTGGAGACCATCACCCCCGGCCAGCTCAGCCAGCTCGACCGCCAGCGGCCCCAGCCGGACGCCGGCGCGGTGGGCAAGCTGGTCACCGATGCCACCTGGTACTTTGTCTGCGCCATGGGCGAGGAGGAGGCCGGGCGGCTCATCGAGGGCCGCACCGTCACCGTCCGCTTCTCCCGGGACTGGTCGGGCGAGGTGGACATGAAGGTGGAGCGGGTAGGGGAGACCCCGGAGAACGGCCGGGTGGCCGTAGTGCTGTCCTCCGACCGCTATCTGTCTGAGACCACCCTGCTCCGAAAGCAGACGGTGGAGCTGGTCTTTGACAGTCAGACCGGCATCCGCGTGCCTACGCAGGCAGTGCGCGTGGAGGAGCGGACCGTCACCGACCCGGAGACGGAGGAGGAAAAGCAGGAGCTGGTCACCGGCGTGTACGTCCTGGTGGGCCAGCAGGCGGAGTTCAAGCCCGTCACCATCCTGGCCCAGCTGGAGGATTTCGCCCTGGTGAAGTCCGCAGACGGCTCGGACGGCAAAAAGGCCCTGCGGGCCGGCGACGAGGTAATCCTCTCCTCGGTGGAGCTCTTTGACGGAAAAGTGATCACGCAGTCATAGACAGGGAGGTAATGACACATGTCCCTTGCAGAGCGCATTGCGCTGGTAAATGAGAAAATCGCCGCCGCCGCCCGGCAGGCGGGTCGGGAGCCGTCGGAGGTCACCCTGGTGGCGGCCACCAAGGTGCAGACCTCCGACACCATCCGGCAGGCCATTGCCGCCGGCGTCACCATCTGCGGTGAAAACCGGGTGCAGGAGATGACCGCCCACCTGGACGACGACGCCTACGCCGGCGCGGCCCTCCACTTCATCGGCCACCTTCAGACCAACAAGGTGCGGCAGGTAGTGGGCCGGGTGGAGCTCATTGAGTCGGTGGGCTCCGAGCACCTGCTGGAGGCCATCGAGGCCCAGGCCGCCAAGCTGGAGCTGGTACAGGACATCCTGCTGGAGGTCAACATCGGCGGGGAGGCGTCCAAGAGCGGCATTTCCCCGGAGGAGCTGTCCGCCCTGGCCGCCCAGGCGGTTGGCAGCCCCCATGTGCGCCTGCGGGGGCTCATGGCAATCCCTCCCGTGGCCGCCGGGCCGGACGGAAACCGCCCGTTTTTTGCAAAAATGCGTCAGCTTTATGTTGACATAAGAAGTCAGATGGATGATAATAAGACTAGCTTTGACTGTCTTTCCATGGGTATGAGCGGCGACTTTGAGGACGCCGTGCGGGAAGGGGCCACCCTGGTCCGGGTGGGTACCGCCCTGTTTGGGCCCCGTCCTCCCATGCACAAAGGATAGAACAAATTCGGGAGGTTACCGAAATGGGATTTTTAGATGAACTCAAGCGCCTGGCCCGCCCCTATGAGGACGAAGAGGAAGAGGAGGAGTTTGACGACTTCGAGCCCGTCTCCCGCAGCGAGCGCATGGACCGCACCGGCGGCGACCGCCTGGAGCGGAAGGCCCCCAAGGCCCAGGACAGCACCGGCCCCATCTTCCCCGTGGAGAACGAGCGCCGGAGCAACAAGGTGGTCAATATCCACACCACCACCCAGCTTCAGGTGGTGCTGGTCAAGCCCGAGCGCTTCGAGAACGCCAGCGAGATCGCCGACCACCTGCGGGAGAAGCGCACGGTGGTGCTCAACCTGGAGTCCACCAACAAGGATATCGCCCGCCGCCTGCTGGATTTCCTCTCCGGCGTGGCCTATGCCAATGAGGGCAAAATCAAAAAGGTGGCCATCTCTACTTATATTATTACGCCCTACAACGTGGATATTTTAGGCGATCTGATTGACGAACTGGAGAACAACGGGCTGTATTTCTGAACTGCTCTTCAGGACAGGAAAATGTCCGGGTTGTCCCGCCGGGAGTCCGGCGTTTCAAGCGTTTTGGCACCGCCAAAACACGGATGCCGGGCGAATCCACATTGCCCGGCAGATGCCAAAGAGGGGGTTCCCGCCCGATGCGGAGCATCGGGTGGGGAAGACATGAACAAATCGGGGGAATGACGTTATGCTGACACCACAGGAAGTTTCCGAGCACGCCTTTGCCAAGGCGTCCTTCGGCGGCTATAACATGGCGATGGTGGATGAATTTCTGGACGTACTGACGGCGGACTACACCACGCTCTATAAGGAAAACGCCACCCTCAAGGCCAAGATGAAGGTACTGGTGGACAAGGTGGAGGAGTACCGCTCCACCGAGGAGGCCATGCGCAAGGCCCTGCTTACCGCCCAGAAGATGGCCGACGAGCTGGTGGCCCAGGCGGAGGCCAAGAAGACCGAGCTGCTGAAGAACGCGGAGACGGAGGCCAAGGCCCGCATTACGGAGCTGCAGCAGGACATCCGCAGTGAGCAGATGCGCCTCACCGCCGCCCAGAACGCCACCGCCGCCTATGTGGGCAAGCTCAAGGAGCTCTATCAGCACGAGATGGACTACCTCAACGGACTGTCCAAGCTCTCCGCCCCGGCGGAGCCTGTAGTGGACCAGGTTGCCTCTGCCGCCCAGGACATCTCCCAGAGCGTGGAGAAGCTGGTGGCCGGTGAGGCGCCGGAGGAGGACGCGGAGGACACGGTGGATCTCGGCGGCGGCGCCAAGGAGAAGGACGGCGGCCTGTATGCCGAGCTGCTGGAGCTGAGCCGTTCCCACGGTCCGGAGGAGGCTGAGGAGCCCACCGAGCCCACCCGCCGCATCGATTTTGACCACCTCCAGTTCGGCAAGGACTATGAAATCAAGTAAACCCCCTTGACAGAAGGGCATTTAACGGGTAAGATACTCGGAGACACGTTGTTTCGTGTCTCCGAGTATCTTTTATTTCGCAAAACGCCGAGAAGAGGACGAGTACCGTCCCCGCCCCTGCGCAGAGAGCCGCCGTTTTGGTGCAAGGCGGACAGGGAAGGGCTGGGAAGATCACCTCCGAGCGTCCCGCCGAATCCCCCCTGGGGCAGTAAGCGGGAACGGCTGGCCCCGTTACCGGCCTTCGAGGGGCCGCGGCACGCCGCGGCAATGAGAGTGGTACCGCAGAGGTTTGCGCCTTTGTCTCTTACAGGAGACAAAGGCGCGTTTTGTTTTTGCCAATTTCGGCAAGGGCGCACGCCTTTACACCAACCTGTTTTTATATCAAAGATAAAGGAGAACTGACCCATGGACTACAACCAGACCGTCCACCTGCCCCAGACCGACTTCCCCATGCGGGCGGGCCTGCCCAAGCGGGAGCCGGAGATGCTCCAGGAGATGTATGACCACGACCTCTACCACAAGATGGTGAAGCGCAACGAGGGCAAGCCCACCTTTGTCCTCCACGACGGCCCTCCCTACGCCAACGGCAACATCCACATCGGCACCGCCCTGAACAAGATCCTCAAGGATATGATCGTCAAGCACCGCAACATGACCGGCTGGTGCGCCCCCTATGTACCCGGCTGGGACACCCACGGCCTGCCCATCGAGTCCGCCGTTCTGAAGGACAAGAAGGTAAAGCGGGACGAGATGACCACCGCCCAGTTCCGCACCAAGTGCCGGGAATACGCCGAGAGCTACATCGAGAAGATGACCGGCCAGTTCCAGCGCCTGGGCGTGCTGGGGGAGTGGGAGAACCCCTATATCACCCTGCTGCCCGAGTTTGAGGCCAAGCAGATCGAGGTCTTTGGCAAGATGGCGGAGAAGGGCCTCATCTACAAGGGCATGAAGCCGGTGTACTGGTGCCCCTTTGACCAGACCGCCCTGGCCGAGGCCGAGATTGAGTACGCCGACGACCCCTGCACCACCATCTTCGTCAAGTTCCCCGTGGCCGACGACAAGGGCAAGCTGGGCCAGTATGCCGACCTGTCCCGCACCTACTTCGTGATCTGGACCACCACCCCCTGGACGATCCCCGGCAACTACGCCATCTGCCTCAACGCGGAGTTCGACTACGTGCTCCTCCAGGTGCCGGGCGGCGATGTGTACGTGCTGGCTCAGGATCTGGCCGAGAGCGTGTGCAAGGCCGCGGGCATTGACTACGCCGCCTGCACCGTGCTGGCCACCCTCAAGGGCAGCGAGTTCGAGCTGATGCGCGCCAAGCACCCCCTCTTCGACCGGGAGAGCGTCATCCTCAACGGCGAGCATGTCACCCTGGACGCCGGCTCCGGCTGCGTCCACACCGCCCCCGGCTTCGGCGCAGAGGACTTCCAGATCTGCCAGCAGTACGACAAGGCGGGCCTGACCCACATCGGCGTGCCCGTGCCCGTCAACGCCAAGGGCGTCATGACCGACGAGCGCTACAACGGCCAGTTCTACGCCAAGGGCAACGACATGGTGGTGGCCGATCTGGAGGCCGAGGGCTTCCTGGTGGCCAAGGAGAACATCACCCACTCCTACCCCCACTGCTGGCGGTGCAAGCACCCCATCATCTACCGGGCCACCGAGCAGTGGTTCTGCTCCGTGGACGCCATCAAGGACGCGGCGGTGAAGGCCTGCGACTCCATCCAGTGGAAGCCCGAGTGGGGCAAGGAGCGCATGACCTCCATGATCACCGAGCGCAACGACTGGTGCATCAGCCGCCAGCGCGTCTGGGGCGTGCCCATCCCCATCTTCTACTGCGAGGACTGCGGGGCCGATATCGTCACCCCCGAGACCATCGCCCACGTGGCCGCCCTCTTCCGGGAGCACGGCTCCAACGTCTGGTTTGACCGGGAGGCCGCCGAGCTGCTGCCCCAGGGCTTCGTCTGCCCCAAGTGCGGCAAGGCCCACTTCACCAAAGAGACCGACATCATGGACGTGTGGTTCGACTCCGGCTCCACCTGGGCCGCCGTGGCGGCCGAGCGCCCCTACCTCAAGTACCCCGCCGACCTCTACCTGGAGGGCGGCGACCAGTACCGCGGCTGGTTCCAGTCGAGCATGCTCACCTCCATCGCCGTGAACGGTGTGGCCCCCTACAAGCAGATCGCCACCCACGGCTGGACGGTGGACGGCGAGGGCAAGGCCATGCACAAGTCCCTGGGCAACGCCGTCTCCCCCGACGAGGTCATCAAGGACTACGGCGCAGACATGCTCCGCCTGTGGGTGGCCTCCGCCGACTACACCCAGGACATGCGCATCTCCAAGGACATCATGAAGCAGCTCTCCCAGGCCTATCTGAAAATCCGCAACACCGCCCGCTACATGCTGGGCAACCTGTGCGACTTCGAGCCCGACCGGGATCTGGTGCCGGCGGAAAACCTGATGGAGCTGGACCGCTACGCCCTGCACACCTTCAACGAGCTGGCCAAGACCGCCCGCGCCGCCTACGACCGCTATGAGTTCCACGCCGTCTACCGCGCCGTCTACAACTTCTGCGTGGTGGACATGTCCAACTTCTACCTGGACATCATCAAGGACCGGCTCTACTGCGGCGCCGAGGCCGAGCGCCGCTCCGCCCAGACCGCCCTGTACCACATCCTGGACGGCATGACCCGGCTCATCGCCCCCATCCTGGCCTTCACCTCCGACGAGATCTGGCACGCCATGAAGCACGCCCAGGGCGTAAACGCCGAAAGCGTCCTGTTCAACGACATGCCCGGCGACAACGCCGCCTTTGCCCTGGACGCGGCCGCCCGGGAGCGCTGGGCGAAGCTGGTCAGCCTCCGCGACGCGGTGAACAAGGCCCTGGAGAATGCCCGTAACGCCGGCGTGTTCAAGAAGGCCCAGGACACCGACGTGACCCTCTCCGTGTCCGAGTCCGACGCCGCCTTCCTGGCCGGGGTGGATCTGGCCTCCCTGTGCATCGTCTCCAAGGTCACCGTCACCACCGGGGCCGTGGAGGGGGAGAAGAGCGAGGACTGCCTCATCCCCTGCACCATCGCCGTCGCCCTGGACGAGTCCCCCAAGTGCCCCCGCTGCTGGAACCACAGCGAGCACATCGGCGCCGACGGCCACCACAACCAGCTGTGCGACCGCTGCGCCGCCGTGGTGGGTGAGTAATTCCGCAGATAGCAGATAGAAAACGGACAGGACGCCGCAGCGCTGCGGCGGCTATGCCTGCGGCGTCTCCTCCTGTTTTTCCGTCAGTTTGCGATAGGTCTCCCGGTCCCGCTCGGCCTTCTCTGTCTGCTCCAGCCCCTCATAGGCATCGGCACGGATGCTGTATGCCTTGGCGTAGCCTGGATCCAGCTTGATGGCCTTGTTGCAGCTTGTGACCGCTTCGCTATAGCGCTCCAAGTGGTTGAAGTCATCTCCTACGTTTGCATGATAGATTGCACTATTGGGGGCGAGTTTGACTGCCCTACGCTGTTCGATCAACGCCTTTTGATATTCTCCCTGATGGGCGTAGAGAACACCCCGGTTGTTATAGGCTCTTGCGCAATTGGGGTCGATCTGGATGGCCTTTTGGTAGCTCTGCAGGGACTCCTGCACCTCTCCAAGCCTTTTCTGCACATCGCCCAAGGTCGTATAGAGCCCCGCATCGGCCGGTTCCAGCTCCAGCGCCTTCTCATAATCGGCCTGGGCCTTTTCGTACTCCTCCAGATTCCAGTAAGCGCTGCCCCGCTCCCTGTAAAGCCTCTTGTCCCCCGGCGGCAGTTCAATTGCCCTGGTAAAGTCAAGAACAGCTTTGTCATACATCTTCACAATGGTAAAGCACAGGCCCCGATTGCGGTATACCTCCGAAGTCTCCTTCAGCTCCAGCGACCGGCTGTAGTCCCGTATGGCCTGTTCCGGATCCCTCTGGTGGTTGCAGACACCCAGGTACCAGTAGAGCCTGCTGTCCTCCATTCCCAACTCTTTGGCTTTGGTGAAGTCCTCCAGCGCCTGGGCATAGTCGTTGGCAAAATAGTAGAGCTTTCCCCGCTCCCAGTAGGCCTCCCCGTCCTCCTCGTCCAGCTCGATGCGGCGGTCCAGCCGCTGAAGCTCCTCCCGCTGTTTGGCGTCCATGGCCCGGAGGATGGCGCTCTGGGTCTCGCTGGGGGTCTCCGCGGCCCGCAGCTTCTCCTGAAATGCCTTGACCTGCTCCTGATAGTCCCTCACCCGCTGCTCAGCCGCGCTTTCGATATGCTCGCAGGGGTCAGTATAGCCGAACCGCTGCCCCATCAGGTACATCATCTCGTCAAAGCCCTCAATGGGGATAAAGTATCCGCCGTGGCGCTCCACCACCTTCTGAATCTCCTCCGGCGGCTCGTCGTGGCGGTAGCACCAGTAGAGGCCGCTCAGGCACTCGGTCTCCTTCAGAAAGTCCATCAGGCTGTGGTCGCCCCCGGCATAGCCGATCACCACGGGGGTATAACGCTTGAAGGCCTCCCGCAGGATATCCTTCCACTGCTTCGACAGGCCGTTGACCTGCTCGGCCCGGTTGAGGGGGTCAAAGAACAGGCCCCGGTGGAGCTTGGCGATGATGGGCCGGCTGGTGTTGAAGTTGATGTACTGGGCCAGCAGCTCGTGGCTGATGACGATGGGCCTTTTATCCGTGTAAATAAACAGGGCGTCCTCCACCAAGCTGTCGAAATTGGTGGTGATCACCAGGTTGTTGCGCGTGTTGGCCAACAGGGCGGCCAGGGGATAGTAGCCCAGGCTGGGCTGGGCGCGCTCCAGCGTCCGCTCCAGGAAAGCGGAGCCGTTCTGATAGTCCGGAAAAAAGCGCATGGCATAGAGGTCAAAATAGGCCCGGCTGGACGGCTTGGTCGAGCGCACCCCCAGCCGCTTTTTCAGCTCCTTGATCTCCTCCTTGGAGCATTGCTCCAAAATCTCCCCGTGCCACTGTTTGGCCAGTTCCTCCCCGGTGGGGATACCAGAGGTCTTGGAGGCCCCGGCGCCCAGGATGAAGCAGTAGCGCCGCTCGTTTTTACAGCCCTCCTCAAGGGTATTCAGGAACACATTTAACGAAAGGGTCCGCCTTTCATCCAACGCACTCACCGCCTTTCGGCTTTTTGCCCCAGTATACCAGATTTTTCTTGTTTCTTCAATTGGAATTTACATCCGATCTTCCGGGTTGCCCCCGGCGGCAGGCCGTGATAAAATAGAGCAAAACCGAAGAAAAGGAGCCCTTTGTCCATGCTATATGCCGTTCTCGTGGTGGCCCTGGTGGTACTGGACCAGGTGGTCAAGTTCCTGGTGCGGGCCAACATCCCCCTGGGGGGAGACGTCCCCTTTCTCCCCCATATTCTCCAGCTCACCTATGTGCAGAACACCGGCGCGGCCTTCTCCCTGCTGGAGGAGCACACCTGGATTCTGACCATTGTGTCCCTGGTGGTGTCCGTCCTGCTGGTGGTGCTTCTGGTGAAAAAGGTCTTTCCCCGCCCCTTCGCCATGGCCGCCCTGTCCATGGTGCTGGCCGGGGCGGTGGGCAACCTGATCGACCGGGCCCTGCTGGGCTACGTCACCGACATGTTTGAGACCCTGTTCATGCGCTTTGCCGTCTTCAACGTGGCGGACATCTGCGTGGTGGTGGGTGGCATCGCGTTCTGCGTGTACTACCTCTTCTTCCACGGCAAGGAGGAGGGCCATGGAGCCGATTCTGCTGCGGGCTGACCGGGCGGGGGAGCGGGCCGACCAGCTCCTGGCCCGGCTGGTGCCGGAGCTGACCCGCTCGGCGGCCCAGCGCCTGCTGGAGGCGGGGGCGGTCACCCTCGGCGGCCGCCCGGTAAAGAAGAACGACAAGGCCGCCGTGGGCGACGTGCTGGAGGTGCGCCTCCCGGAGCCGGAGCCGGTGGACGTGCTCCCCCAGGATATCCCCCTGGACGTGGCGTATGAGGACGCCGACGTGATTGTGGTCAACAAGCCGGTGGGCCTGGTGGTTCACCCGGCGGCGGGCCATCCGGACGGCACACTGGTCAACGCTCTGTTATATCACTGTGGCGAATCACTCTCTGGAATCAACGGAGCCCTCCGCCCCGGCATCGTCCACCGCATCGACCGGGACACATCGGGGCTGCTCATTGCCGCCAAGAACGACTTTGCCCACCAGGCCCTGGCCGCCCAGCTCCAGGATCACTCCCTCTACCGGGAGTACGAGGCGGTGTGCGTGGGCGGCCTGCGGGAGGACCGCGGCACCGTGGACGCGCCCATCGGCCGCCACCCCACCGACCGGAAGAAGATGTGCGTGGATTGGAAAAACGGCCGTCCGGCGGTGACCCACTGGACGGTGTTGGAGCGCTTCCCCGGCTATACCCATATTCAGTGCCGTCTGGAGACCGGCCGCACCCACCAGATCCGGGTGCATCTGGCCTCCATCGGCCACCCCCTGCTGGGGGACGTGGTATACGGGGCCAAGAAGCCCGTCCCCGGCCTGGCGGGCCAGTGCCTCCACGCCCGCAGGCTCTCCTTTGTCCACCCCCGCACCGGGGAGCGGGTCACGGTCGAGTGTCCGCTGCCTGCCTATTTTACCCAAGTGTTGACAAAGCTGCGCCATTTGGTATAAACTTTAGGATAACCGTAGAACAAATCGAATCGCAGGGGCGCTGGACGCAAGTCCGGCTGAGATCAGGGCGTATGGCCGCCCGTGTCCCTTAAACCTGATCCGGGTAATGCCGGCGTAGGAAGAGTATTCGACGATAGAGGTCGTTTCTCCCGTACCGCATTGCGCTGTTTCCGGTTTGCGCTGCGGTACATTTTTTAGGAGGAATGAGCTCTATGTCTGAACCTGTCACCACAAAAGCCCCTGGCCGCCGCCGTATGTATCTGCTGGTGCGGATGCTTTGCGAAGGCGGACTCATGATCGCCCTTGCCCTGGTGCTGGGGCTTCTCAAGGTATTTGAGCTGCCCCAGGGCGGCTCCATCTCGCTGGAGATGCTCCCCCTGCTGTTCTTCTGCGTGCGCTGGGGCATGGGAGGCGGCTTCATCGCCTGCTTTGCCTTCGGCGTACTCCAGGTATTCATCCAGGGCGCGGTAAGCTGGGGCTGGCAGTCCATCCTGCTGGATTATGTGCTGGCCTTCGGTGTTATGGGCATCGCCGGCCTGGGCCGTGGCAAGCCCCACGGCATCTTCTGGGGCAGCGTGCTGGGCGGAGCCGCCCGCTTTGTTGTCCACTATATCAGCGGTATCACCATTTACAAAATTCTGGCCCCCACGGAGATCTTCGGCACAGTATTCGACAATCCCGCCCTCTACTCCCTTATCTACAACGGCAGCTATGTCGGGATTGACCTTGTCCTGTGTCTGGTGATTTTTGGCATTCTCTATGCACCGCTGAAAACGTATATGACGGGGGCCGATCTGAGAAGGTAAGGTGTGAATCAGTTGGGCAAATTCAACGGCGTGCTGCTGGTCAGCGATTTTGACGACACCCTCTACGGGGAGGACATGCGCATCACCCGGGAAAATGTGGAGGCCCTGACCTACTTTACCCGGGAGGGGGGCACCTTCACCGTGGCCACCGGCCGCGCCCGCCCCAACTTCGCCCCCCACGCCAGCCACATACCCATCAACGCGCCGGTGATTCTGTCCAACGGCTCCGCCCTGTACGACTTCCGGACAGAGGAGATGATTTACGAGACCTTTCTGCCCGACCGGGTGCGGGAGGATCTCCAGCAGATGGCCCGGGCCATTCCCACCATCGGCTTTGAGGCCTACCACCACGACGCCATCTACGTCTACCAGCCCAACGCCGTCACCCAACGCCACCTGGAGCGGGCGGGCATGACCGCCCGGGAGGTGCCCATCGCGGATATCCCCCTACCCTGGAGCAAGGTCATCCTCCAGCAGGACTATGAAACCCTTCTGCACACCCAGCGCTATCTGCTGGAGCGGTGGGGAGAGCACTACGAGGCGATCTTCTCCAACCGGGTGCTGCTGGAGCTGACCCGGAAGGGGAGCAGCAAGGGCGGCATGGTGCAGTACCTGGCCCGCCGCCTGGGCATCGACGCCCAGCACATCTACTGCGTGGGGGACAACCAGAACGACATCCCCATGCTGGCCGTCTCCGCCATCCCCTTCGCCCCCGCCAACTGCGCCCCCGAGGTCAAGCAGTGGGGCGCCCGTATCCTGGGCGCCTGCGAGGAGAGCTGCGTGGCGCAGATTGTGGATATCCTGGATCATATTTACGCGTAAACATGTGCGCCGCCCGCCGGAGTTCCGGCGGGCGGCGCGTACTTTCTAGCTTGCTTGTACTTTGTGCATTGCGTGGACGGACGCCCGTCTAAAGGGCCTCCATCGCCCCGGCCAGCAGCAGGGCGTAATCGGGCAGCCCGTCCAGGGGCGCCCGCTCATCCACCGAGTGGGTGTCCAGAATGTCCGGCCCGGCGGAGGCCATGACCAGCCCCGGGGCCTTGGCCCGGAACACCGACGGCTCCAGCCCCACGTGGACGGCGGAGAGCTCCAGCGTCCGGCCGGTCTGCTCCCGCCACACCCGGCCCAGCACCGCCGCCAGGGGGTTGGCCCGGTCGCCGGGCCAGCCGGGGTAGCCGGTGACGGACAGGGAGAACCCGTGGGCCGTCCCCAGGGTCATGTGCCGGCCGGCCAGCTCCGCCTCCCACTCCGGTCGGGTGGAGCGCAGGAAGGCGCACACCTCATAAACATCCCCCTCGGTCCCGGCCCGGCCCAGGTTGGCGGAGGCCCCCACCGTACCGGGGAAGGCCGGCTCCATGGCGTATACCCCGTGGTACAGCCCCATCAAAAAGGCCAGGGCGTGGGCCTGGAAGGCTGGCGTCCACGCCCGCTCCGGCCCCTCCGCCGGGGCGCAGGCCACGGTCAGGCCGGGATCGGCCGCCCGGTAGCCGGCCAGGGCGGCCCGCAGGGGGGAGAGGTCGGGCTCCGCGGGGCAGAATACCACTGCCTCGGCCTGGGCGGGGATGGCGTTGTGGGTCAGGCCCCCGGAGAGGGAGGCGATCCGCCCGCCGGGCAGCCCGGCCAGATAGGCGGCCAGCAGCTTGATCGGGTTGGCCCGGCCCCGGTTGATGTCGTCGCCGGAGTGGCCGCCCCGGCCGCCGGAGAGGGTGAGCCTCCAGGCGGGGAGCGCCGGGGCCGGCCCGGCGTCCAGCGGGGCGGCCCAGGTCTCCCGCCGTCCGCTGGCCGAGCCCACCACCGCCCGGCCCAGGTGAAAGCCGTCGGTGTTGAGCAGGTATTCCGCCCCGGCCAGCCAGTCGGGCGCCACCTCCTTGGCCCCCTCCAGCCCCACCTCCTCGGCGGTGGTGAAGAGCAGGCGCAGGGGCCCGTGATTCACCGCCCCGGTGGACAGGAGCCACAGCGCCGCCGCGTTGCCCAGGTGGTTGTCCGCCCCCAGGGAGGAGCGGCCGTCCGAACGGAGAAAGCCCCCCTCCTCCACCACCGCCACCGGGTCGGTGAGGGGGTTCCAGCCGCTGCCCGGCCGGACGGCGCACACCATGTCCAGGTGGCCCTGGAGGATCAGGCGGGGGGCGCTGGCCCGCCCCGGCGCGGGGGGCACGTCGGCCATCCGGTTGCCCGCCCCGTCCCGGACGGGGGAGAGGCCCAGCCCCCGCAGGTATGCGTCCAGCTCCTCCCCGGCGGCCTCCTCGTGCCGGGAGGGCCGGGGGCGGCGGGAGAGGATGCGGAAGGTGTGTACGATGCCCCGGGTGATGGCCTCCCGGCCCCCCAGGCGCTCCAGAAGCGTCATATGCAATCCCTTCTTTCGGGGGTATTCTACCACATCTCCGCCCGCCGCGCCAGGGCTAGGCCTTGTTTGAAAAATAGCAATATGACCAGCGGCGAGGAATTTTGCCCGCTGGCAAGCAATTTTTTCGCAGGAATCCTGGCGGATTTCAAGGAAAAATTGGGCCGTCCAGAGGGCAAAAGGCCCGGCGATTGGGCGTGTTGACTATTTTCAAACAAGGCCTATCCCACCGCCTCCCAGATGCCCAGCAGCACCAGCAGCGCGCCGGAGAGGGGAAGGGCGTATTTGCCCAGCAGCCGCCCGGCCAGCTTATCCCCCAGGGCGCGGCCCAGGGGGAGGGCGGCCAGGGTGACCAGGAAATTCGCCAGGGCCGCCCAGCCGGGGGCAATGCCGGACACCCCGGCGGCCACGCCGATGCCCGCGTTGTTCACCGCCAGGGCGGCGGCCAGGGAGACGCACCCCCAGAGGGTGGCGGCCCGGTTTTCCCCTTCCGCCTCCCCGGCGGGTCCCAGGCGGCGCAGCCAGTCCAGCACGAACCACGCCCCGATGCCCGCCAGCACCAGCCCGCCCAGCAGGTTGGGCAGCGGCCCGCTGAGCACCCGGGCGGCCCCGGCCCCCAGGAGCAGGGAGGCCCAGGTGATCAGGGTGGTGAGGGCGGCGATAATCAGGCTGTGGGACAGGGAGACCCGCACGCCCTTCACCGCGTAGCCCATGGAGAGAATTACAGTATCCAGATTACAGGCCGCGGCAAACAGGACCGCGGCCAGAAGCAGCGAAAGCCATTCCATAGCACTCCTCCTATTCCGCCCATCCTATGCCAGGTCTGAAACAGGGGTGCCGAGGGTGGCTTTTCGCTGGAGTTTATGCTATACTGGATCTTATCTATCTGTCAAACAGAAAAGGAGACTGCTCCATGAGCGCCAAGGAAGAATTTATCGAGATCTACCGGGAGAACATCCGGCGGGACGGGGCGGACGCCCTGCTGGACTACCTGGAGCACAAAAGCGATTTTTTCACCGCCCCGGCCTCGGCCCGGTTCCACGGGGCCTACGCGGGCGGCCTGTGTGAGCACAGCGTCAATGTCTACCACTGCCTGACCGCCTACCTGGAGCGGGAGCGGGTGAAGGAGCTGTACGGCCTGGAGTACCCGGCGGAGAGCGCCGCGCTGGTTTCACTGCTCCACGACGTGTGCAAGACGGGCTGCTACAGGCAGGGCTCCCGCAACGTGAAGGGCCCCGACGGCAAGTGGCAGGCGGTGCCCACCTTTTTCTACGAGGACCCCCTGCCCTACGGCCACGGGGAGAAGAGCGTCTACATCCTCTCCGGCTTCCTGCGCCTCACCCGGGAGGAGGCCATGGCCATCCGCTGGCACATGGGCTTCTCCGGCGACGAGGACAAGCGGCTGGTGGGCCAGGCCCTCCAGCAATACCCCCTGGCCTTTGCCCTCAGCGTGGCCGACATGGAGGCCACCTATTTCCTGGAAAAGGAGGAGGACTGAGGCATGGCAAAACGCGAAAACGACCTGGGCCGCGATCCCATCGGCAAGCTCCTCCTGCGGCTGGCGGTGCCCACCGTCACCGCCCAGTTGGTCAACGCCCTCTACAACATCGTGGACCGCATCTACATCGGGCACATCCCCGGTGAGGGCGATCTCGCCCTCACCCCCCGGCCTGGGCATCTGCTTCCCCGTGATTCTGTTTGTCTCCGCCATCTCCGCCCTGGTGGGCATGGGGGGCGGCTCCCGGGCGGTGGTGCGCATGGGGGAGGGGAAGCTGGACGAGGCCAACAAAATTCTGGGCAACTGCACCCTGCTGCTGATGATCCTGGGCCTGGCCGCCACCGTGGTATTCCAGCTCTGCAAGGAGCCCATGCTCTACCTCTTCGGCGCTACGGAGAACACCATCGGTTACTCCATGGACTATTTGAATATCTACCTCTACGGCTCCATTTTTGTGGAGCTGGCCCTGGGCCTGAACTTCTTCATCACCTCCCAGGGCTTCTCCACCGTCGGTATGGCCTCGGTGATTATCGGCGCGGTGGTCAATATCGTCCTCGACCCCATCCTTATCTTCGGCCTGAATATGGGCGTAAAGGGCGCGGCCCTGGCCACCATCACCGCCCAGGCCGTCTCCGCCGTGTGGGTGGTGCGCTTTTTGTGCGGCAGGCGCACCAAGCTGCGGATTCAGCGGCGGCTTCTCCGTCTGGATGCCAAGGTGCTGGCTCCGGTGCTGGCCCTGGGGCTCTCACCCTTCATTATGCAGTCCACCGAGAGTCTGGTCAACATCGCCTTCAATTCCTCCCTCAAGACCTACGGAGGCGACCCGGCGGTGGGCGCCATGACCATCTGCTCCAGTATCATGCAGGTCTTTTCCCTCCTGTTCCAGGGCCTGTCCCAGGGGGCCCAGCCCATCGTGGGCTATAATTACGGCGCCGGGCAGTTGGACCGGGTCAAGCAGACCTTTCGCCTGCTCTTTTTCTCCTCCCTGTGCTTTAGCTGTGCCGCCTGCGCGGCGCTGGAGCTCTTTCCGGGCCTGTTTGTCTCGCTGTTTAACGACAAGCCGGAGCTGGTGGAGATCGCCGTCTGGGCGCTGCACATCTATGCCGCCGGTATGTTCATGCTGGGGGTGCAGTTCTCCTGCCAGCAGACCTTCGTGGCGCTGGGCCAGACCCGCGTCTCCCTCTTTCTGGCCCTGCTGCGTAAGGTGATCCTGCTGATTCCCCTGATCCTGCTCCTGCCCCGCTTCCTCAGCGACCAGGTTTTCGCCGTGTTTCTGGCCGAGCCGGTGGCCGATATCCTGGCCGCCACCACCACCGGCGCTATCTTCTTCTGGCGCCTCCCCCGCATTCTCGAAAAGCGGCGCCTGGAGCTGGAGCACAGGCCCATCTAACCCCAAAAAGGGGGGGCGTTCCCGTAGGGAAC